>NZ_JBVVPS010000015.1:118505-176297 GCF_055811355.1 Bradyrhizobium sp. WSM4873
TTTTTTTTTTTTTTGCCCCCCCCCCCCCCCCCCCCCCACCCCCCCCCCCCCCCCCACACACACCCCCCCCCCCCCCCCCCCCCCCCCCCCCCCCCCCCCCCCCCTCTTCCCGGATGGTTCGGAGGTTAGCGGAACAGCGACAGGATGCTCTGGCTGCTGTTATTGGCGATCGAGAGCGCCTGCACGCCGAGCTGCTGCTGGACCTGGAGGGCCGACAGGCGGGTGGACTCCTGGTTCATGTCGGCGTCGACGAGCTGGCCGATACCGCGATCCACGGAGTCCATCAGCGACTTCACGAAGTCCGTGTTGGTCGAGAGCCGGTTCTTGACAGCACCGAGATTGGCGGCGGCCGAGGCCACCGAGTTGATGCCAGCGGTGACCTGCGCGATGTAGCCATCGAGCGTGGTCTGGTCAGCCGCCGAGTCGGTGAGCGCGGAGATGCTCATCGTGTCGATCGACGGAGCGGTCGAGCCGGCCGTGTCCAGAATGCCGCCTTGAGCCGAGGTGTAGAGCGAGTAGTTGGCGGTGGTCACGCTGATGGAGCCGATGGTGGGCGTACCGCCGACACGCGAGTACGACGACACGAGGCTGAAGGTCGTCGGCGTCGTGGCGGTCGTGCTCAGCCAGTTGATGCCGTTGAAGGTCGCCGCATTGGCTGTCGCCTTCATCTGCTGCTGGATCTGGGTGACGTCGGCCTGGATCTTGCTGCGGTCGATACCGGCGGTCTTGGCTTCGACCAGCAGGGACTGGAGCTTGGTCAAGCCGGAGTCCTTGTCGCCGATGACCGTGGTCAGAGCGGTATATTCGGTGTCGACGGTCGCGGCCGACAGACCGAGCGAGTCGGAGACCGCAGAGAGCGCGGCGTTGTCGGCGCGCATCGAGGTCGCGATCGACCAGTAGGCAGCGTTGTCCGACGCGGTCGAGACGCGCTGGCCGGTGGAGATGCGGGTCTGCGTGGTAGAGAGCTGCGAGCTCACAGACCGCAAGGTCTGGAGTGCGGTCATGGCGGTCGAGTTCGTAAGCAGGCTTGACATTGCGAATGTCCCTTTATGTACGCGTTACATTTTCACGAGGGGACATACCGGGCTTTCACCGGTACGGAGGGGCGGCATCATGCCTTTGGACTGATGTGGGTGGGGTCCAACCCGCCGTGACGCATTGCTAGCACGCCGAATCTTGCGCGCAGATTAAGATCGGATTGAATTACGTTGTAAAATCAGATGGTTAACGGTACCTATTGCTAACTATAGTCCGGTACTTCTCGCTAACCATAACGCTCCCTCTGGCGCTCGTTGCCGTTACGAGAACGACCGCACCAGTCCGGAGGCGAGAAGATTCCAGCCGTCGATCAGCACGAAGAACAGCATCTTGAATGGAAGTGCGAGGATCGTTGGCGGCATCATCATCATGCCCATCGACATGGTCAGCGTCGCCACGATCATGTCGATGACGAGGAACGGCAGGATGATGAGAAATCCGATCTCGAACGAACGCCTGAGCTCCGAAATCATGAAGGCCGGAATGATGACGCGCATGTCGACGCGCTTGTCGTCGAACTTCCTGCGGAAGCTCTCCGCGGCCAGCGATTCGAAGGTCTGCAGATCCTTGTCACGAACATGGGCCAGCATGAATTCGCGGAACGGATCGGTGATCTTCAGATAGGCCTCTTCCTCCGAGATTTCGTTCTTCATCAGCGGCTGGATGCCGGTTTCCCAGGCGCGGTCGAAGGTCGGCGCCATCACGTAGAAGGTCATGAACAGCGCGAGGCTGACCAGCACCAGATTGGCCGGCGTGGTCTGGAGGCCGAGACCGGCGCGCAGGAACGACAGCGCCACCGCAAATCGCGTGAAGCTCGTCACCATGATGAGCAGCCCCGGCGCCACCGACAGCACCGTGATCACCGCCATCAACTGGATGATGCGGCCGCTGGTCGAGCCGTTGCCCGGCGGCAGCAGCGAATTGAGGTCCGGAATCTGGGCCAGTGCCACTTCAGGCAGCACGACCAGGAGCAACGCAAGCAGCAGGACTCTCAGTTTCACTGAATCACCAACGTCTCAATGATCAATTCGCGGATCTTGCCCGCGGAGCGGATATTGGCGCGTTCGGTCAGGTCGTCGCGCAGATGCTGAAGCCCGCGCGATCCCTCGAACTGCGCCACCGTCGCCGACCGCAGATAGGTGACGATGTCCTCGCTGATATGGGCCGCCAGGATGCCGGCATCCTCGTCGCTCATGCTCTCGGTCACCATGGAGGCTTCGATGCGGGCCCAGTTGTTGGCCGGCGCGCCGAGATTGGTCACGATCGGGGACAGCTTCCTGAGCCGCGCGCTGCCGGCGTAGCTTGAGGCAAGAGGTGGCGGCGTGGCGGTTTTCTTCGCATCGGCAACGCGCTCGGCGGCCGCAAACAGATGCAGGCCTGCAAGCGCGCCCGCGCCGATCGCGATCAGGGTCAGCACCACGATGGCCGCAATCAGGCGCATGACGTACCCTGCCCTCGTGACGCGGCCCGACGGTCGCGCATCTCAGAACGGTGCCACGGCGTCATAGATCCGATGTCCCCATCCGGGCTGCTGCACGTCAGACAGATTTCCGCGACCGCCATAGGCCACGCGCGCCTCGGCGATCTTCTCGTAGGAGATCGTGTTGGTTCGCGAGATATCGCGTGGGCGCACGATGCCGCCGACGTTGAGCACGCGCATTTCCGTGTTGACCTTGAATTCCTGCGAGCCGCTGATCATCATATTGCCGTTCGGCAACACGTCGGTGACGATAGCTGCGATCGACAGCTTGATATCTTCAGTGCGGTCGATCTGGCCGTTGCCCTTGATCTGGGTGTTGGTGTTGAGGTTGGCGCTCGTCGAGCCCTTGTCCTGCCATCCCGCAACGTCCATCAGCCAGTCGAGCCCGAACTTGATCTGCGAATCGCGCGAGCGGTCGGTCTTGTTGTCGAGCTTGGCCTTGTCCTGCATCGAGATGATCACCGTCACGACGTCCCCGGTGCGGCGGGCACGGGGATCGCGGTAGAGATCGGTGCCGTCATCCCAGGTCGAGCGATAGCTGACGGGCGAGCGCATGCGAGGCGTCACGGGAATCGGATCGGCCTGCGTCCTCAGGCCGGTCCCGACCGGCGACAATCGCGGCCCCGTCAGGACCTCGGCCGGATCAGTGACGCATCCGGCAAGCGACAATAGCGACAGGATGAGGATCAGATTCTTCATCTATTTGGTCTTTCCGTCATCCACGCGACGCATCCCGCCGAGCAGATCGGCGAGGTGCGCCGCGCGCCCCGTCTCCATCTCGTTGAAGATTGCGCTCGAGCTCCTCGGGCTGAGCTTTGCGAGTACGGCAGCGGCCGTCTCATCCGCCATCCCGGCGATCTGGGTTGCGGCGGCGTCCGGCTTCATGCGCGAGTAGATCTCGACCACGCTCGCTTCGGCCTTCTTCAGGAAGTCGTCGCGCAACGCCATCCACTTCTCATATTCCGCGCGCTTGGCCTCGACCTCGGCGATCCGCTCGCGAAGCTGGTTCTCGGCCTTCTCCAGCTCCTTGAGCTGCCAGGCCAGCCTTGCATCGACGGCGGGCTCGGCGACATTGCTGCAGAACAGGGCGACTTCGTTGTCCGGGGTTGCAGCGGCCTGGGGCGGCACCGGCTTCGGCGGCGCCGTGACGCTGCCGGGCTTGGCCGGTCGCGGCGCGGCTGTGGGTGCCGGCGCGGGCTTCTCGGAGGCCGGCACGGCACCCGTGGTCGCGGGTCCCGAATCTTCGGCTGCCCACGCTGTCGCCCGCATCGACGCATTGTCGCTCGGGATCGACGAGATCGGCTTGTGCGGGCCAGGCGCGCGGGCGCGCGCGAAGGACAGCAGGTTCAGCGGCTTCGACGGCTTGGCCTCATCCAGCGCCAGAACGGGCGAAGCGCTCGCGAGCGCGGAGGCCGCGACCAAGAGGAGGAGTTTGGCTTTATGATCCAGCTTCAACATCGGCCCGCGTACGATTTTCGGTCGAGAGAGCATTGAGCGACCAAGCTTGCAGGGCGCTTACGCGTCATTGCACGATGACATCCGCCTGGAGGGCGCCGGCCGTCTTGATCGCCTGGAGGATCGCGATGATGCCGGATGGTTTCAGGCCGATCTGGTTAAGGCCGCGCACCAGGCGCTGAAGATCGACCCCGCTCAGGATCGCCACCTGCGAGCCGGCCTCGTTGGCCTCAACCACGGTTTGCGGCACGACCACGGTCTGCCCTTGCGAGAACGGCGCCGGCTGCGACACCACGGGAAGCTCGGTGACGCGGACCGTCAGATTGCCGTGCGTTACGGCAACGGTCGATATCCGTACGTCGCGTCCGATCACCACCGTGCCGGTACGCTCGTTGATCACCACCCGCGCCGGCGTGTCCGGTTCGACCGTCAGCTCGCCGATTTCCGCAAGAAAGCGGACCGGGCCGATGTGGCGCGGCTTCGACAGCACGATGGTGCGGTAGTCGCGCTCGAAGGCGATCTGGGCGCGGTAGCGTCCGCCCGCGTAGCGGTTGATGGCGTCGAGGATCCGCGTTGCGGTGACGAAGTCGGGGTTCTTGAGCTCCAGCACAAGATACTCCATTTCATGGAGACTACCCTGCACCTCGCGCTCGACCAGCGCGCCGTTCGGGATGCGGCCTGCGGTCGGCGTGCCCTGGCTGACGTTCTGGGCCTGGCCTCCGACGCTGTAACCGGCGACCGTGACCGCGCCTTGCGCCACTGCATAGACCGCTCCGTCCGCCGCGCGCAGCGACGTCATCACCAGCGTGCCGCCGAGCAGCGAGGTCGCGTCTCCGAGCGACGACACCGTCACGTCCATGCGCTCGCCCGCACCGATCGAGGGCTGCAGGTCCGCGGTCACCATCACGGCCGCGACGTTGCGCGTGCGCAGCGTCGTCGGACGCGGCGGATTGTTGGTGCTGGTGGTCTCGTTCCTGACATTGATGCCCATGTTCTCGAGCATCGATTGCAGGGACTGCTCCGTGAACGGCGCATTGCGGAGCGTGTCGCCGCTGCCGTTCAGGCCGATGACGAGGCCGTAGCCGACGATCTGGTTTTCGCGCAATCCCTTGATGTCCGCGATGTCCTTGATACGGACGGCAGCCTGGGCGCTGGCGGCGGAAACGAGCAGGACGAGCGCAAGCAGGACTCTGGTCATGACCCGTCCACGACCTTGACGGTGCCGTCCGACTGGACGACGCCCCTGATGATCACGCCCGTATCGGTATTTCGTATCGGGATCAGCGCGCCGGGCGCACCCGACTGCATCGCTGCGCCGTAGGTCACGATCGACAGGCCGCTGTCTTCGACCACGACCTTGACCATCGCGCCGCGGGCGACCGTCCAGGGATCCTCCACCGAGTTGGTCGGGATCGGCTGGCCGGGCAGCAGCGCGCGGCGCGCCATGCGGCCGACCAGGACCTGGCGTCCTTCGATGAACATGGCGACGCCGAGCACGTTCGGCGCGAAGGCACGCTCGGTGATCATGTCGTCCCGGATCAGCTCCCCGGCGCGGATCGAGACGGCCGGCACGGGGAGCCGCTTCTCCTCGGCCGCCGCGAGACGCGCCGAGGCGAGAACCAGCAGCACGGCGGCCAACCCGCGCATGATCGAGCCCATCGTCTTCAACATGGATACACCGGAACTAGCGCATGCCCTTCGAGACCGTCTGGGCCATTTCATCCGAGGCCTGGATGACCTTGGCATTCATTTCGTAGGCGCGCTGGGCAGAGATCAACTCGGTGATTTCCTTGACCGGATCGACGTTCGAGGCTTCGAGATATTGCTGGTTGATCTTGCCGTAGCCAGAATCGCCGGGCAGCCCGACGACCGGCGTGCCGGACGCCGTGGTCTCGCGATAGAGATTGCTGCCCAGCGGTTCGAGACCGGCCTCGTTGGCGAAATTGGCGAGGTTGAGCTGGCCGATTTGCCTCGGGTTCACTTCCGTATCCAGCTTGGCGAACACCTGTCCGGTCTGGTTGACCGTGACCTGGACCGTTCCCTGCGGCACCGTGATAGCCGGATCCAGCAGGTAGCCGTCGGTCGTGACGAGCTGGCTGTTGGCATTGGTGTTGAACGAGCCGGCACGGGTATACTGCACCTCGTTGTTCGGGCCGAGCACCTGAAACCAGCCGCGGCCGTTGATCGCCATGTCGTAGGGATTACCGGTCTGCGTGAGCGCGCCCTGGATGTGCAGCTTGCGGATTGCCGCCGATTTGACGCCGAGGCCGAGATTGGCGCCTTCCGGGATCGGCGACGAGCCGCTGGTGTTCGCAACGCCCTGCATGCGGTCCATCTGGTAGAACAGATCTGTGAACTCGGCGCGCGCCCGCTTGTACGACGTCGAGTTGATGTTGGCGATGTTGTTCGCGATGACTTCGATGTTGGTCTGCTGGGCGTTCATGCCCGTGGCCGCGATGGCAAGCGATTTCACAGCGTCACTCCTTGATCAGATCGACATCCGAACGACTTCTTGGTAGGCCTGCACGACCTTGTCGCGAACTGCGACCGCCGTCTGCAAGGCCTGCTCGGCCGACATCAACGCCTCCACGACGCGCCGCGTCGATTCCTTGCCCTGCATCGCCGAGATCGAGGCCGCCTCCCCCGCCTTCAACGTTCCGATCGCGTCCGTCGTCACCTGCTTCATGATCGATTCGAATCCGCCATCGCCGCCGGACTGGATCGCGGGCGTGGCCGCCGGCGAAATGGCCTGCGCCTCGGTGGCGCGGCTCGCCGCCTGCGCGGTTGAGATCGCCGTGGATGAAATTGCCTCAAGCATTGTCAGCTCCTCAGCAGGTCGATGGTCATGCCCAGCATCGACCTCACCTGTTTCACCACCTGGAGATTGGCTTCATAGGACCGGTTGACTTCCCGCATGTCCGCCATCTCGATCATCATGTTGACGTTCGGCATCTTGACGTAGCCGGCCTTGTCGGCGGCGGGATGCCCCGGGTCGTACTCCACACGGTACGGCGTGGTGTCGACCCCGATTTCCTTGACCTTCGCCAGCTGCGCGCCCGAGGCGCGGTCCATCGCGGCATCGAAGGTGATCGTCTTGCGTTGATAGGGATCTGCGCCGGCAGTGCGCCCCGTCGCCGTCGCGTTGGCGAGGTTCTCCGAGACGATGCGCATGCGCGTCGACTGCGCTTCGAGCCCGGAGCTCGCGACCGTCAACGAGGATTGCAGAGAGTCCAGCATGTCAGTTCACCTCAGGTCTTTGCGCTCGACAGCAGCATGCGGTGAAACGACCGCACGATGGCCGAGTTCATCGAGTAGTCGCGACTGACGTCGCTGCCCTTGATCATTTCCTGCTCGAGGCTGACGGAGTTGCCGGAGTGAACCACATCCCAGCTATCCTTCTTCGCAGTCGCCCGCGTGTCGCTCTCGGCTGGGGAGAGCTGCAGGTGTGACGGCGACGTGGTCGCCAGTCTCACCGGGGTGCTGTCGAGCACCTTGTTGAAGGGTTCGACGTCGCGCGCCTTGAAGCCCGGCGTGTTGGCGTTGGCGACGTTGGTGGCGATCGTCGATTGGCGGAGCTCGAGGTATCGCGCCTGCGACGATGCGAGTTCGAAGAGATAGAGCGGTCCCACGGCAGCACCATTCTGGTTCAGACGGTGTAACCTTAGGGTCGCAAGCTTTCGTCAGGCTGATGGAAGGGACGCTGTCCTCGGAATTCTACTGGACCTTCTCGGACCGCGGCGTCTGCTTGGACTGCAGGAAGTAGATGATCTCGGCGACCGGCCGGAAGAACTCCGCCGGAATCACCTGGTCGACCTGAACCGCCTCGTAGAGCGCGCGCGCCAGCGCCTTGTTCTCGATCACCGGAATCCGGTTCTGCTCGGCGACTTCGCGGATCTTCAGCGCAATCACGTCCATGCCCTTCGCCACGACGATCGGCGCCGGATTTTCCTCACGATTGTAGCGCAGTGCGATCGCGAAGTGGGTCGGGTTCGCGATCACCAGCGTCGCGCGCGATGCGGAAGCGATCATGCGCTGGCGCGAGCGATCGCGCGCCAGCGAGCGCAGGCGCGCCTTGATCAACGGATCGCCTTCGGCCTGCTTGTGCTCGTCCTTGATCTCCTGCCGCGTCATGCGCAGCTCGCGCCGCCAGTGGAAGCGTGCCCAAGCCAGATCGACCGCGACCAGGACGATGGTCGCGATGCAGATCGCCGAGACGATTCGCATGGCGATGTTGAGAATCATCTCCGGCAGCGCGACCGGATCGGTGTACATCGCCTCGAACGCCTTCGCTTCCGACGAGCGCAGCACGAACGCGACGACGATAGTCACCGCGGCGAGCTTGAACAGCGACTTGGCGAACTCGACGAGGCCCTGCGATCCAAACAGCCGGCTCCAGCCGCCGAGCGGAGAGATTCGCGAAAGGTCCGGCGTGATGCGCTGGAGCACCAGGCTGGGAGCATTTTGCAACAGCGAGGCTGCGAGCCCGAACGCCGCCAGGGTGACGACCAACGGCGTCAGAAACCGCAGTGCCTGAAGGCCGACCACGATGAGGAGATTCTGGGCGTCGGCCCCGGTGCTGAGGGGGAAGCCGTCGGGATCATCGAGAAAGCCCGTCAGCATCGGCGTCAATTGCTGCACGCCCTGGCCGATCAGGAACGCCTGGATCACCATCAGCGCTGCCATCGAGGCGAAGATCGAAGCCTCCCGAGAGACCGGGATTTTGCCCTGTTCGAGCGCATCGCGGACTTTCTTCTCGGTCGGCTCTTCTGTCTTGCTCTCCTGATCGGTTGTTTCTGCCATGCCCGTTCAGCGGTCAGCGAAAGACCAGCTCATCCTCCTGCTCGGGGTTGAGCTCGATTTCGCCCTTTTCCGCAAGGTCGAGCGCGAGGTCGGTGATCACGCGCCGCGCCTCCAGCACGTCGCGCTGGTTCGACGGTTCGCCGATGGCGAGTTCGTGCTCGACGACCCTGCGGACGCGCGAGGCGACCGAGGAGAGGATCATCTCGCGGAAGTGCTTGTCGGTGCCCTTCAGCGCGATGACGATACGATCGGTCGGCACCTGGTCGAAGATCATCGTGCGCGCCTTCGGCGTCAGGTTGGTGACGTCGTCGAAGGTGAAGAGCAGCTCCTTCAGCACTTCGGCCGACTTCGGGCGCTTCTCCGAAAGGCTCTTGAGCATGTCCTCGATGTGTCCGCGCTCCATCTTGTTGATGATGTCGGCGACGCGGGCATAGGTATCGGCGCCGAGGTTGCGGGCGAAGTTCAGCGTCAGGTCCTCATGCAGCGTCTTCTCGAGGACCCTCAGGGCGTCGTCGACGATCGGCTTGAGGCTGAGCACGCGCCGCATCAGCTCGTTGCGCAGGCTCGACGGCAGCTGGCTCATGACCTTGGCGGCGCAGGACGGCTTGACCTTGGACAGGATCAGCGCCGCGGTCTGCGGATGCTCCTTGGACAGGTAGCTTGCCAGCGAGTTTTCCGACACCGACGAGACGCGGTCCCACACGGACCGGCTCGAATTTCCGAGCAGGTCCGACATGATGGCCGAGACCTGGTCGGCCGGAAGCACGTCGCCGAGCACGGCTTCCAGGCCGCCGAGGGTGCCGAGAATGTTGGCGCCCATCGAGAATTGCTGGGCGAACTCCTCGACGATCGCCTCCAGTTCCTGCGCCGTGATCGGCCGCAGCTCGGCCGCGGCCTTTGTAACGGTGCGGATATCCTGCGGCTCGAACTGCGCGAGCACGCTCGCGGCAGCCTGCCGGCCCATGGCGAGCAGGAGTGCCGCGACTTTCTCTGTCCCGCCCAGCGTGGCAACGCCTCGCTGTTTGATGGGAGCCACGCCGACCTGTGCCGCCATGGTCAGCTATCACCCTGCCCCAACGGCCCGACAATCTCTGTGAGCGAGACGCCGAAGCGGGAATTGTCTTCTTCGACCACGACCACCTCGCCGCGGGCGACGACGCGGCCGTTGACGACGACGTCGACCGGTTCGCCGACCCGGTGGTCGAGCGGAACCACCGCGCCGCGGCCGAGCTTCATCAGGTTTGCCACCGGAATGGTGGCCGATCCCAGCACCACCTGCATGGTCACGGGAATGCGCAGAATGGCATCGACATTGGCGAACTTGCCGGTCTCCTCCGCGGTGCGCGCGGCGATCTCCGCCAGCCGCTCCAGCGGAGATGTCTCGGTATGCCCCTCGTCGGACGCCGATGCTGACTCATAGTCGAAGGATTGCGCCATCTGGTATCGCCTCTTGGTATTTCCGCTCCCGGAGCGCCGCGACGTTCCGATCGTATTTCTTCCGCCGGCTTCGGCTTCAATGCTTGTTCACGTCGGCGCCGCCAGCGCTCGCCGCGGATGCGAGCCCGTTCCTCGCATCCAGCGCCGCGATCGCCTCGTTGGCCTGATCGATCTTCGTGCTCAGCACGCTGGCAAGCCGCCCGAGGTTTGCGGTGGAATCATGCGCCGCGGTGATGACCGTGTCGAAGGCGCCCGCCGTCTCCTGGACGATGGTCGAGAACTCGCCCTGGTAGCTGCGCAACCGCGCCAGCTCGCGATGCATCCGGGTCACCCGCATGCTGGTGAAGGCGAGCGCGATCAGCAGCACGGCATCAACGAGATAGGATATCATCGACGAACTCCCGTTTCTGATCGACGGGATCTGCCACCTGCATGGCGTAATAGCCATCAAGCTGGCCGATCTGACACCAGAACAGCACCTGGTTGTTGCTCTCGAGCCGGGCCAGCGTGCGCGGCGTGGCTTCGAGCTCGAGCACCTGCCCGACCTGGAACTTGACGACGTCGCCGAGCGAAATCATCTTCTCGTCCAGCACGGCGCTCAGGGTCACCTCGGTGCGGTGAACCTCGGTCTCCATCTGCTCGCGCCAGCGCGGATCGGCCGCCCGGCCGTCGCTGACGACCACGGTCGCGAGCTTCTGCCTGAGCGGGTTGAGCGCGGAGTGCGGAATGATGAGGAACATCTGACCGCCGCGGTAGAGCGCCTGCAGCATGATGTTCGCGCAGATCGACATGTTGCCGCTCCGCCCGATCGCCAGCGACGCCATGGCGGTCTCGACCCGCTCGACGCGGAAGGTGACGTTGGAGGTGCCGGCGAAAGCGGATTGCAGCGCCTTGGCGAACCGCTCGAACAGCGCCTGGACCAGGCGGATCTCGATGTTCGAGAAGCTGCGCTCGACGTCGAGCGGCGGTTCGGCGCCGTCGGAGCCGAACATCGCCTCGACCATCGTGAACACGAAGTCGCGGTCGAGCATGATGATGATGCGGGAGTCCCACTGCTCGGCATAGAGCACGGCCGCAACCGCGTTGGCCTCGTAGTCCTTGATGATGTCGCCGACACGATCGTTGGTGATGCCGTTGACCGAGAAATAGCATGGCGTTCCAGCCATCGGCTGCAGGCTGTCCGTGCACGATGCCGCCATGCGATCGAAGATCACATTGAGCATCGGCATGCGCTCGATCGAGATGCCGGCGGCGTCCAGCAGATAGTTCGGCAGCGGCTTGCGCTGATCGACGTCGAGGGCTTCCATCATGATGCGCGCGCAGCCTTCGGTTCAACCTCGGTCACGACCGCCTTGGGGCCCGCGATCGTCTCGTTCTCGACGACGTCGATCGAAGGCCGCTCGGGGCTCGCGATCATCTTGCGGCCGTGCTCGACGGCGATCTGCGGCATGGCGCCGTTCATGAACGCCAGCAGCGTCTGCTTGACGATGATGTAGGGCCGGCAACGCTTCTCCCGCGTCATCTTCACCTTCATCGCGAAGGGCGAAATGATGCCGTAGGACAGGAAAATGCCGGCGAAAGTGCCGACGAGGGCGGCGCCGATGAAGCCGCCCAGCAGCTTCGGCGACTGGTCGAGCGCGCCCATGGCCTTGATGACGCCGAGCACCGCGGCGACGATGCCGAGCGCAGGCAGCGCTTCCGAGACCACCACCAGCGCGTGGTAGGGCGCCAGCTTGCTCTTCACGATGGTGTGGATCTCCTCGTCCATCAGCGCTTCGATCTCGTGCGTTCGCGCGTTACCCATGATGATGAGGCGGACATAATCGCAGATGAACTGCAGCAGCGACGGATCTCCGAGCACGCTCGGGAACGCCTTGAAGATCTCGGAGGACGCGGGATCGTCGATATGCGCCTCGACCTCGTTGCGGCCCTTGCCCCGCAGCTCCCGCATCAGCGCGTGCAGCGCGCCGAGCAGATCGAGATAGTAGCGCTGGCCGGGCACCGCTCCCGTCACTGCCTGCACGCAGGCAAGCCCGGTATCCGCGACCGTCTTCCAGGGATTGGCCATGATGAAGGTGCCAGCCGCGGTGCCCATGATGATCACGAACTCCCACGGCTGCATCAGCACGCCCAGATGCCCGCCCATGGCGGCAAATCCGCCCAGCAGTGCCGCTACCGTGATCACGATCCCCACGAAACTGCCCAACGCGCCGCTCCATCACCGACCCCATCGGGAATATCTAGTGGGCGAGCCTTGCGTGAGGCTGGCTTCCCCCTCGCCAGCCTCGCGCAAGCGATTCACGGCAGCTTGGGACGACGTCGCGAAAGCGGCCAGAGGGGCGCGGGTCATGCTATCCACCATCGCGGACTACACCAGACTGACCAAGGACATGGGGAAGTCGCTGACACAGGTCGCGACGCAACCGGACGTCAGCCGCGACACCGATTATTTCCTCAGCCACATCGGCAACGTGAAGACGATCGACGACTTCCTGAAGGACTATCGCCTCTATTCCTACGCGATGAAGGCATACGGCCTCAGCGACATGACCTACGCCAAGGCGTTCATGCGCAAGGTGCTGACCGAGGGTATCGCCGACAACAAGACCTTCGCCAACAAGCTGACCGACACCCGCTACCGGCAATTCGCGGCCGCCTTCAATTTCGCCGCCCTCGGCGACAAGGCGACCCAAACCGCCGCGGCCACGACCGGCACGGCAACCCAGTTCGTCACGCAGACGATGGAGGAGAAGGCCGGCGACCAGAACGAGGGCCTGCGGCTGGCGCTCTATTTCACGCGCAAGGCCTCCACGATCACCAATTCCTACCAGATCCTCGCGGACAAGGCGATGACGCAAGTGGTCCAGACGGCGCTCGGCCTGCCGTCGACGATCAGCTCGGCTGATATCGATGCCCAGGCCAAGATGATCACGAGCAAGATCAACCTCACCGATTTCCAGGACCCGGCCAAGGTCACCAAATTCGTGCAGCGCTTCGCGGCGATGTGGGATGCGACCCGGGCCCAGAGCGACAACTCGACCAACCCGGCGCTGGTCCTGATCGGCGGCGCCGCAACGTCGATCAGCATGGATAGCAACGTGCTCACGACACTTCAGAACATCAAGTTCAACAGGTAAGTCATGCAATCGGCCCTCTATGTAGGATTGTCGGCACAGGTCGCCCTCGAAAAACGGCTCCAGACGATCGCCAACAACGTCGCCAACGTCAACACGGCGGCGTTCCGCACCGACGTGGTGAAGTTCGAGACCGTGCTGTCCAAGGCGGGCGCGAACCCGGTCGCCTTCTCCTCGCCCGGCGACAACATCATCTCGCGCGAGATGGGCAGCATCACCGAGAGCGGCAACCCGCTCGACGTCGCCGTGGTCGGACAGGGCTGGATCGCGTTCGCCGGTCCGAACGGCACGGTCTATACGCGCGACGGCCGTCTCCAGATCGCCGCCAACGGCGACCTTCAGACCGTGTCCGGCTTCCCCGTCATCGATTCCGGCGGCGCGCAGATCACGCTGGATCCGAACGGCGGACCGGTCTCGATCGCGCGGAGCGGCGCGATTACCCAGGACAACAACGAGATCGGCACCATCGGCCTGTTCAACATTCCCGCCGACGCCAATCTCGACCGCTACGGCAATTCGGGCGTCACGCCCAACCGGCCTGCGACCGCCATCGCCGACTTCTCCCGCGACGGCTTCAAGCAGGGCTATGTCGAGGGCTCCGGCGCCAATCCGATGATGGAATTGACGAAGCTGATCGCGGCCTCGCGCGCCTTCGACGGCACCAATTCGATGATCGAGGGCACCGAGAGCTCGCTCCAGAACGCAATCCGGACGCTGGGCGAACCCGGCAAATAGACTGCGCCCCCGCGCGCAATGAGGTTGGACGGTTTCCTTGAACGCTCTTCGGCAACTTGAGTGGGCGCTGCTGGAGCTTCAGCAGAGCACTCCCCTGGCAAGCGTTAGCGGCGCGATCTCCGAGATCGCCTCGACGCATTTTCGCGTCTCCGGCCTGTCGCGCTTCGTCAGGCTCGGCGAACTGATCGGCGTCAACTCCGGCGGCAAGCCCCAGATCGGCGAGGTGGTGCGGATCGACAGCGAGGGCATCATCGCCAAGCCGTTCGACCGGCAGTTCGCCGGCGGCCTCGGCTCGGTCGCCTACCGGATGCCCCCATTGTCGTTCGCGCCCGATCCGAGCTGGAAGGGCCGCGTCATCAACGCGCTCGGGGCGCCGCTGGACGGACAGGGCCCTCTCACCCCCGGATCGCGTCCGGTCTCGGCCGAGGCGGAGGCGCCTTCGGCCATGAAGCGCGCCCGGGTCCACAAGCCGCTGCGCACCGGCGTACGCGTCATCGACCTGTTCGCCCCGATCTGCGCCGGCCAGCGCGTCGGCATCTTTGCAGGCTCCGGCGTCGGTAAATCGACGCTGCTTGCGATGCTCGCCCGCAGCCAGGGTTTTGACACCGTCGTGTTGGCCCTGGTCGGCGAGCGCGGCCGCGAGGTGCGCGAATTCATTGAGGACGTGCTGGGCGCCGATCGTCACCGCGCCGTCACGATCGTGTCGACGGGAGACGAGAGCCCCATGATGCGGCGGCTGGCGCCGAAGACGGCCATGGCGGTCGCCGAATATTTCCGAGACCGGGGCGAATCGGTCCTGCTCATGGTCGATTCGATCACCCGCTTCGCCCACGCAGCCCGCGAAGTCGCGCTCGCCGCCGGCGAGCCCGCGGTCGCGCGCGGCTACGCACCCACCGTCTTCACCGATCTGCCGCGCCTTCTGGAGCGCGCCGGCCCCGGCGAGGAGGGATCCGGGACGATCACCGGGATTTTCTCCGTGCTGGTGGACGGCGACGATCACAACGAGCCGATCGCCGATACCATCCGCAGCACACTCGATGGCCATATCGTGCTCTCCAGGCACATCGCCGACCAGGCGCGTTATCCCGCGGTGGACGTTCTGGGTTCCGTCTCCCGCCTTGCCCATAACGTCTGGGACCCCGAAGAGCGCGAATTGGTGAGCAAGCTGCGCGCCATGATCGCGAAATACGAGGACACGCGCGACCTTCGCCTGATGGGCGGATACCAGGCGGGACGTGATTCGGGTCTCGACCAGGCGGTCGACATGGTTCCGAGAATCTACGGCGCGATGCGACAGGACGCCTCGGCTCCGCCAAGCGCCGACCCGTTCCGCGAGCTGCGGGATATGCTCAAGGGCGACTAGCAAGTCTCAGATTTAGCCGGCGCGCGAGGGCGCCCGCGATCACTTGCTCCTTGTTTTCGACAGGCGATTACGCATGCAGCCACGCTTACAGCGCATGCGCCTGCGCGACCGTCTCGGTTTTCGCCGCGATCGCCTCCACCATTCGGGTGAGGCAGCCCGCGCCGAATACGACTGAACTGGCGATTCCTCGATCTGGTCCGGACAACCGCCGCGTGCAATTCCTGTGAGTTCCCTCGGACAATCCTTGGCAGAACGCACAAGTTGTGGATGACATGCCGAGGCACATCGTCGTCATGCACAAGGTTCGATCAACTTGCATCAACGACGACCAACAACGTGCCGTGCAATAAAACTGTCGCATAGTCGCGTGCATGTTGCTGGTGGGACAGGGCATTGCGTTCACCATCATGTGTCCCGAAGAGCGAGATTGTCTTGAACGTTACATTCGCCTGCGACGACATCCAGTCTCCGAGAGGGTCTCTACTTGATTTTGTTGAGAAGCTCATTCATCGTTTCGTTGAACATAAGAAACGTCTGCGTGTGACTTGAACCTTAGGGGCTTCGGTTGAACTACTCCGATCCTTCGTCTGCTGGCGACGGCTATTCGGGCTCCCGTGCGACGACGCCGCGAATGGCATACCATCAGCAACACCGCTTCCCGCGTCATAACCTGCAGTGCTCATCAGTCCAGGTCGGGCGCCGAGCAGGCCGTGCTTTCACGCCAGAGAAGAGCACGCTGCATATGTCGGGCGTTGCGGTCAGTACGGCTTCTCGCAAACGGTTCGTTCGCGACGACGGAAGGCGGCTCCGGGGCGCCGCAGACGTGACTCCCGGGGCAAGGTAGGAATTAATGCCATTGGCAAGAGAAGCCGTCGAGCTGCTGATTCAGGCGGCGAGGGCTTGGTATTTCGAAGGCAATCAGCATGGGTTGCGCGACCGGGAATGGATGGCGCTGCGCTTTCTCGGCCGGGCCAACAGGTTTTCGCGCACGCCGTCCGCGCTCGCCGGCTTCATCGGCGCCACCAGGGCGACTGCATCGCAGATCGTGAAGACGCTGGAGGGCAAGTCCTTCCTGGTGCGAAAGCCGTCGCACGAGGACAAGCGTTCTGTCGTGCTGCACGTCACTGCGCAGGGCGAAAAGTGTCTGAGCCAGCACGATCCAATCAATCACGTGCTGAACGCGGTCACAGCGCTCGGCCCCGACGAGTGCGTCAGGCTGCGCGATTCGCTGCGCGAGATCCTCAACCACCTCGACGCGGCACATCAGCGGCTCGAAGCCAGCATCTGCCGGGACTGCATGTTTCTCGCCGAACGCGGGCCGAGTACCGGCAAGGGACGCGCAACGGCCGAATTCATGTGCCGGCTGTATCGCGCCCCGGTTTCGCTCGAGGAGACCGAACTGCTCTGCACCAGTTTCGAGCGCACCCGCGACCGTCCCAAGATCGATGAGCATCTCGACCGCGCGCGTGTGGTGAACCAGGGGTGAGGCACGCGTCATTTCCGCGCGCGAATCCTGCGCTGAACTTGCGGAAGGTTGCGCAGCGTTGGCGAGAACGAAATGTGGCGCACACTCCGTCAAACCGTCATTGCGAGCGAAGCGACTTGTCCGCCGAAGCTTTGGCGAAGTCGGAAGCAATCCAGATTCCCTCCGCGGCGGCAGACTGGATTGCTTCGCTGCGCTCGCAATGACAGAGCATGAGGTGGTAGCGCCAATGTTCCAGCTCGCATTTCGAATTGCAGACACAGCTTCGCAGCCTCGCGGCGCGTTTCGCCCGAGCTTTGCTTGGTCACTCCACCCTCAATGCCAAGAGGGCGCAGGGAAGGCCGGGTGCCGGCTCGCACCCGCGGTCCGCTGCGCGAAAAGCACACGCAGGAAAACCGCACAGCAGCATACAGGTGTAGCCAATCACTCGGCCTTCCCTGCGCGATGGTTGGACGGCTTATGCCGTGATCTCCCGGGAGCCGAGTTCCTGCTGGCCTCCCTCGTCCCAACGAAATTCACCGACACCGCGCCGGTTGACGCAGATGCCGCATTCGCCGGGGCTTGACCGTAGCAACGACGGCCAGGACCACACGGTTTTGCCGTACGCACGGCCCGCCATTTCGCCGCAGTTTTCCCAGCCCTGTCGACGGAGCCAGAAACTTACAGACGAGACGAAGCCTGACAGCGCCGCTCATCGGAACGCAGCCTTGGGCTCACGGAGAGCAATCCGCCCTGCCCTTGGCCACTCGCACCCGAACGCTGCCGCGTCCACCGCAAGCCCGGCTCGCGAACATGACGACCACAAGATCGCCCCTCGAGGATGAGCCGGGATGGGCGACACATACGCCAATTCCGAATTTCGGTAAAGCGGAATATATTTGCATGAGCGGATTGACAGAGGCGACACAGAGGAGGTCCGGTAGCCCGGATGGAGCGCAAGCGTAATCCGGGAAGGTGCCCGAGGCAGCGCGAGCAGCCCCGGATCATACTTGCTCCATCCGGGCGCCGGGGCTTCGCCGCCTGACATCATCTGCCTTGCGCAAAAAAAACACCCGGCGGTTTCCCGCCGGGTGTTCGTTCATGCGTTTCGACAGATCTTACCAGTTGCGCTGAGCGCGGAGGATCATGGCGATCGAGTCCTGGTCCTTCAGTTCGTAAACCGCGGCGGGCTTGGCGGTCACGACGTTCGGGACGAGGCCAACCGTTCCAGAATACTTCTGGTCGAGATGGGTCCAGGACACGTCCGCCGAGAAAGTCAGGTTCTTGACCGGGGTCCACCGGGTGACGACACCCAGCTGGCCGATCGCGAAGTCCGGGTTGCAACCCGTCACACCCGCCAGGCCGCCGAACACACCGCCGCCGCCGCCAGCACCGCAGAGAGTGGTCTTGGCCAGCGTGCCGAACTGGGCCTGAGCGTAGGCACCGTACAGCGAGGAGTTCCAGTATGGATCCCAGTTGTGGGTGTAAGCGCCGCGGAAGCCCCAGGTCTTGACGGTTTCCTGCGAACTGCCGGTCACGAACACCGTATCGGGAGCGCTGGCGAAGCCGATGCTGCCGTAAGAGCCAGCAATGCCCGAATTGCCGTACAGCGCGTAGCTGCTGCCCGACAGATTCTGGAAGTTGTAGCGGGTCGCACCGTCGGTGTAGACGCCCTGAATGTTGATCGTGTCACCCGCGCCGGTCGGGATGTTCTTGATCGACAGAGCGAGCTGAACCGCCCAACCCCATTTGTCGTCGGGGTGGCCGGTCGTCTCGGTCGCGCCGTAATAACCGACGTGGTTGTCATGCGCGGCCACCGACGCCTGGAACAGGCCCCAGGCTTGGTCGACACGAACCTGACCGACGAGGTTCGGCGAACGAGTGCCGCCGATCGCGTTGGTGCCGTACGAGCCGCCGATCATGCCGCCCGCGGTCGCGCCCGTCATGTTGACGTTGCCGGCCTGATAGTAGGCCGAGACGTCTTCAGCCGAGAACGACGCCGTGATGCCCTGACCGAAGTCGGCGGTGTAGGTGAACTGGTTGACACCAGTGACCGTGCCGCTGCCGCCGACGAGGTTGTCGGTGAGATTGCCCGGATAGTTGGTCCAGGGCGCGTCGAACTGCGACACGGCCTTACCCATGGTGAAGCCGGCGAACTGGATGAAGGCATAGTACACGCCGAGCGCACCACCCGAGGTGTTGCCGTCGGTACCGTTGACGTTGCCGCTACCGTTCGAACCGACGAGGGCGGTGCCCGCAGCGTTCAGACCGAGCGTACCGCTGTATTGAGTGCCACCCGTTGCCGAACCAGTCGGGGTGTAGTTGCCGCTCGTCCAGGTGAAGACACCGTCGAAGAAGGTGCGGACCACGCCGTACTCGGTCGCGGTGCGGGTGTCGATGTTCAGGTCTTCACGAGCGCGGAAGGTGTAGTAGTTCATCAGACGGTTGCGCGCACCGGCAGTACCGCCCTGGTTCGGATTGAAATCCGAGTTGGTGTTGAAGTTCGCGTCAGCGCGCACGTAGCCGCCGAGCTTGATGCAGGTATCGGTGCCCGGGATGTAGTAGAAGCCGGCGCCGTACAGCGAGCAGATCTTCACGTATTCGACCGCCTTGGCCTTGACGGGAAGATCGGCAGCGAACGCCCCGGAGGCGGCCATCAGGCCGGCAGCCGAGCCGAGAAAGAGTGTCTTCGTCAACTTCATTAGTAAACCTCCAGGTCGGTTCAGTGGGCTCGGGGTCCTCGGTGGACGCCGCTTTACCCTCTCAATTTCGATCAATTCAGATCCGCACGAGGGTCCGGACTGAAACGACAGTGAGGTGCCCCCCCTCCGTCGTGGCTTCACATATAGTTTATAAAAACAACTGCCTCAATTTATTGATTTGATGAATCGACAGTTCGGGCCGCGATGTGTCTTGAGAGCAACAGCGGCGATATCTCCTGGGAAAAACCATGCAGAAAAACGAGTAAAGCCCTCGGGGGGCATCCCGAGGGCTTCTTGGAGGTCTCGCATCGCTGTCCATCGCGTGGGTCAAGAGCAGCGAAATAGAGTGGGATAGTCGATAATAAAATTAATTGTTCTTTGCAAGCAATAATTGAGCCTACGATTCCTTCCCTGCGGTATCTCTCTTTGGATCGGCGCGCGATTTTCGAGACGCTTCCAAGATATCCCACTAAAGATAGGCAAGGGATAAACGGGGAGGGAGCCACATGATCGAGAAGAAACTCGACAGGGCGATTACGGACTTCATCTGGAACGTCGTCGAAATTCATTCCCAGCTGGAAGACATCCACACCAGCTGGGCAGGACTGCTGGGCATTACCGAGCCGCAGTGGCTGATCCTGATGGCCATCACGGAACTGGACGAGGGGCGAGGTGTCGCCGGAATCGACATCGCAAACAAGCTGCGGGTCCACCCGGCCTTCGTGACCAACCAGACCAAGGCCCTCGAAAAGGGCGGTTTCCTGTCGCGACGGCCGGCAGCAGACGACGCACGCTACGTCCTGATGTCGCTGACAGCGAAAGCAACGACGGAAATCGAAAAACTGTCGAAGAGAAAGCTCGCCTTGAACTCGACCATGTTCAACGAGCTCGACGAGAAAACCTTAGCCGATCTGAATGCCGCGCTCGCAACGATTGCCAAGAATGCCCGGCTGGCCGCACGGTTGCTGGCCATCGACGCGTCCTGACCCACTGACGTCGGGCGCGGAGCGTGGGCCTCGATTCATCCTCAATCTCTTCTTGCCTTCGCAATCTTTTGGCACCCTAGAGGTAGGTCACAGAATCCAGCTGACGGGCAATTCCAAGTTTGCTGTCGAGCCATTCGAAAATGAAATCGTCCACCGCGATGAAATTCTCGACCTCGCCCAAAGGGTGAGGAATGCAGTTCGGCACGACGGTCGCGCAATCGGCTCCGGCCTGCCGATAATCGGCTTGCAGCTCGAGAGCATCCTCCTCCCAAACCATTGAGCGGCTCCCGACGACCATCAGAAGCGGGCAAGGTATCCGACGCGACGGCAGCAACGAACCTGTCGAGGTCCCGGCACGGACCGCCTGCTCGACGCCGATCATCCAGCGCAGCGATGCCCGGCGCATGACCGGCGTCGCAATGCCGCCGTCGCACACGGCGGCAGCCATCCTGCGATCCAGGAGGGCAAGACGGGATGCGTGACTGGCGGCCGCCCCCTCGCCGTAGACCGCGATCTGCTGCGAATCGACGTCCGGACGAGCTTCCAGGTAATCCAGCCAGCATTGCAGAATATGCGCCGGCTTGAAGGGGCTGCGACCGGATGAATTGCCGGTATCAACGAGCAGGAGTGACATGTTCCGTCGCCCTGAGGCCGGCAACAGCCTGCTCATCATCGAGCCCACGGTGATGTCCTCGTCGCTGACACAAAGAACCGCGGGTGCGAAAGACCGATCGGGGAACGCCGGCAGAAAATAGCCCGCAAGCGAGCCTTGATCAAAGCAGTCGATCTCCACGCGCTCGATCGCCGAACCGGCGTCCGCCTCGAAGCCCCTCAGGCTGAGTCCGACCTTGTCTACGAGGTCGGTACTCCCGGGATCTCCGGGCCAAGACAGGTTCCTCGCGACTTCAAGAGCCGTCAGCGAGCACAGCCACGCTTCCCGCGCGGTCTGAGCCGAACCGGTTACGCGCGTCGATTCGGCGAATATCCGGTACTCGCCTGAGATCCTCAACCAGTCCGAAATCCACCGATGCCTGTGCGCCTCGCGCACGAGTTCCGCGACCGACAAGCTTTCGAAAAAATCGGACGCGCGTTTCCGCAAGCACGCCAAGCTTCGACCGGCGCCGTCGCACGCGCCGTGAGGCCAATGATCATGTTCCATGTCAGTCCCCGAACGGCGCGGCGGCGGTTGCTTGGACCAGGCGCAGCGCTGTCAGCGCAACGCCCTGCATGTCTGCTCGAGGCGATGTCACGCGTGCGTGATCGCGCTTGCGTCTGCCGTCCCGATGATCGTTCCGCTTTCCCTTCGCGGGCGGGGGCACTGGACCAGACGGACTACACTCCGAACGAGCCGGTCGCAAAGCCAGTGTCACGCCGACTCCAACTCAATCGTCACGTCTCAGCTCCGTTGCTGACACACAGTTTAGGCCCCGCACCACTCTGCCATTTTTTGCTGTCTCGCGTTTGCAGTTTTTTGTTGCGATGGACGACTAAAATTGGAGCTCATTTGACGAGGGAGAAGGCATCGCCTGTATCGGCTTCCATCATGAATTTCTCATGACGCCGATCCCGCGTGCCACCAATCACACCGGCGATGAAAGATGCTACGGGTTGCCGCCTGATCGATGCCGACGGCCTTCGCCAAGGGACTTTCCGGCTCTCAGCGCCGTAGGAAAACCGGTGCGACAAAATCCTCGAAGTCGCTCATGCGCACCCGGCGCGCGAGACGTGACGAGGTATGATAGTGAGCCCGGGCGAACGGGACGTGCAACATTTTCTACTTCGGTAAGCCAGTTATTTGAGCAACTCAAGGACCTGCAGAGCCCGTCGCCGGTGAAGCGTCGTCGCGCTTTCGGCGCCAAGCAACACGCCGGGCCACCTGCTGAGCCCTCCGCGGCCTTGTATCCATTATCCCAGTTGCCATCGCCTGGCACTTTGCCTTACATGCCCGCCAAACTCGCCTGCGGATGACGGCCGGGGCTCAAAAATCACAAATTGTCAAAGGGACGAGACATGGCACGTAACATCCTGATTCTCGGGGCTTCCTACGGCTCCCTGCTGGGCACGAAGCTGCTGATGGCGGGGCACAACGTGACCTTGGTATGCCGCGCCAAGACCGCGGAGCTGATCAACCGCGAGGGTACCGAGGTGCGCATCAAGTTGCGTGACGAGGCGGTTCACCGCGCCATCTTCTCGCGCGACCTGCCGGGCAAGCTCGACGCCGTGACGCCGGCCAATGTGGACTTGTCCCGTTACGACATGGTCGGCCTTGCGATGCAGGAGCCGCAATACACCAACCACACGGTGCGCGTTCTCATGGTCAGGATCGCGGCGGCGAAGCTGCCGTGCCTGTCGATCATGAACATGCCACCGCTGCCCTATCTGAAGCGGATCCCCTCGCTCGCAGACATGGATCTCGAGGAGGCCTACACCAATGCGCAGGTGTGGGAGCGCTTCGAGCCGGGGTTGGTGACCCTGTGCTCGCCCGACCCGCAAGCGTTCCGTCCGCCGGAAGAGGCTGCGAACGTGCTTCACGTCGGTCTGCCCACGAATTTCAAGGCATCCGTGTTCGCCGACGAGAAGCACAACAAGGTGCTGCGCGAGCTCGAAGCCGACATCGACGCGGTGACCCTCGATGGTCACGACGTGCCGGTGAAGCTGAAGGTGTTCGATTCTCTGTTCGTGCCGCTGGCGAAATGGTCGATGCTGCTGACCGGCAACTACCGCTGCATCACGCCGCACGAGCCGCAGTCGATCCGCGATGCCGTGCACGGTGATCTCGCGCGCTCACAGACGATCTACGAGCATGTCGACGCCATCGCCCGGCGTCTCGGCGCCGATCCGCAGGACCAGGTGCCGTTCGCGAAATACGCCAAGGCTGCCGAGAGCCTGCTCAAGCCGTCGTCGGCCGCACGCGCGGTGGCCGGCGGCGCGCCCTTCATCGAGCGCGTCGATCTCTTGGTGAAGCTGATCTCGCATCAGCTCGGCGCGCCCAATGCAGAGATCGACCGCACGGTCGAGACCGTGGACCTGAAGCTCAACGAGAAGATCGTGCAGGGCGGATCTGGCGCGCTGTAGCGCCGCGATCCCCTGGCCGGACTTCGCGGACCGCTCATTGACGGGGCGCATGCCCGGCGCGCGGCGCAATGGCGGTTTCGCACATCAACGGGTCAGGCTGGAACTCGGCTCGAGCGATACCCGAGGACGACGATCCGCAAGCCCTCTATCGGCCCGCACTTCTACGGCAATCGAATCACGCCTGAACTGCGTCGTGGGCAACGGACCATGATTCTCGCCGTGGCGCTCGACGCGCCCCGGCCGGGTTGATAAGCCCCTGTCCGCGAATGATGGGACTTGAGTCGGGCATGACGGTTGCGATCGAGATGGGGCAGACCACGGCGGGCGCCGCGGCGGCCATGGACCTCGAGGAACTGCTGGCGACCCGCCTTTTGGTGCAGGGCAATTCGGGCTCCGGCAAATCACATCTGCTGCGGCGGCTGCTGGAGCAGAGCGCGCCCTGGGTGCAGCAGGCCATCATCGATCCCGAAGGCGATTTCGTCTCGCTTGCGGAGCATTTCGGCCATCTCGTGATCGAGGCCGAGGATCACACGGAGCGCGGCCTTCAGGTGGCCGGCGAGCGCGCACGGCTGCATCGGGTCTCCACCGTGCTCAATCTCGAAGGGCTCGACGCCGAGAACCAGATGCGCCGCGCCGCGGCGTTCCTCGGCGGGCTGTTCGACGTGGACCGCGACCATTGGTACCCGATGCTGGTGGTCGTCGACGAGGCGCAGCTGTTTGCGCCTGCGGTCGCGGGCGAAGTCTCTGACGAAGCGCGAAAATTGTCTCTGGGCGCGATGACCAATCTGATGTGCCGCGGCCGCAAGCGCGGGCTTGCCGGGATCATCGCGACCCAGCGGCTGGCAAAGCTCGCCAAGAACGTCGCGGCCGAAGCGTCCAACTTCCTGATGGGCCGCACCTTCCTCGACATCGACATGGCGCGCGCCGCCGACCTGCTCGGCATGGAGCGGCGGCAGGCCGAATCGTTTCGCGATCTCGAACGCGGACAATTCATGGCGCTCGGCCCCGCACTGTCGCGACGCCCCCTGCGTTTGAATATCGGCGCGACCGAAACCCAGCCGCGCAATTCCACGCCGCGGCTGATGCCGATGCCTGAAGCCGCACTCGAAAATATGCGCGCCGTGATCCTGGCCGCGCCGCCGCCCGATGCCAGCCGGCCGCAGCGCCGGCCCGCGCCGGATCTGCTCGAGCAACTCCGCGCCGCCAAGGCTGCGGCGCCGGAGATCGGCCCCGAAACGATCGAGGTCCCGACAAGTGCCGAAGAGCTCGCCGAGCGGCGCGAGCGCGTGGATCGGACCCTTCGTGCCGTGCTCGCCGCGCCCGATGCCGGTTTCCGCGCGGTCGGCGTGCTGTACCAGGAGTTCGTGGTTCGCTGCCGCATCGAGGGGCTCGGCTCGGCGGTGCCCGACCTCACCGAATTCCGCCGTATGCTGACGCGGGCGCGCGCCGGGCTCGGCGCCGAGCATGCCGAGGACGACGCCTGGCAGGATGTGTCGCTCCGCGCCTCGATCCTTCCCGACGACATGCAGGGCGTGTTCATGATGATCGCGCGCGCGGCGAAAGAAGGCTGGCCGTGTCCTGGCGACGCCGCGATCGCCCGCGCCTACGGCTCGCATTCGCTGCGCCGGGCGCAGCGCCTGCTCGGCTACATGGAAGAGCAGGGCCTGATCGTCTGCCAGCTCGACGGCGCCGGCCGCCGGATCGTGACGCTGGTGGAACTGGCCTGGGCCACCGCGCCGGGCGATCCCAACGCCGACGATCTGCCGGCGGACCAGGTCGCGAGCGCGTCAGCCTGAGCCAGCGGATTGTCGATCAGGCCGCTTCGGTGGCATCGGCGCCAATAAGCGCATCCGCCGCGCGCCGCCGCTCAACTGCAAACATGCGCCGATAGAGCACGACCGAAACGAGCCAGGCGACCGCGAACAGCGCGACCACGGCAAAGCCGACATTGGCGAGCGAGTCGTTGAGCGCGTCGACCAATGCCCACACGCCGCCGGACGGGCCGAGCCGGTCCGCGATCAGCCCGAGCGCCTCGATTCCGCCGATCAACAGCGCCACCGCCACGGAAGCCCCTGTGATCGTGAGATTGTACCAGAGCTTTCGCAGCGGATCGACGAAGGCCCAGCGATAGGCGCTCACCATCAGCGCGGAATCGGCGGTGTCGACCAGCGCCATGCCCGTTGCGAACAGCGCGGGAAAGACCAGGACATCGGCAAACGAAGCACCGCGCGCGGCTTCGCCGGCGGAGATGCTGAGCAGGCCGATCTCGGTTGCGGTGTCGAAGCCGAGCCCGAACAGGAAGCCGAGCGGATACATGTGCCAGGGCTTTGTCACCAGGCGGAACGTCGGGCCGAGCAGCCGCGCCAGGAGGCCGCGATTGGCAAGCTGGGCATCGAGGCCCTCCGCGTCGTGAATCCCCTGCTCCCGTACCGCGCGGAACGTCCGCCACAGGCCGGCGAAGATGACGAGATTGATGGCCGCAATCACCAGCAGAAATAGCGCCGAGACCGAGGTGCCGATGAAGCCGCCAATCTCCTTGAGCAGGCTGTCGCCACCGAGCCTCACGACGCCGAGCGCGAGCAGCATGGTCGCGACCACGACGATCGTGGAATGGCCGAGCGCGAAATAGAGACCGACGCTACGCGGCGTGCCGCCTGCCTGCATCTGCTTGCGCACGACATTGTCGATGGCCGCGATGTGGTCGGCATCGACGGCGTGGCGCAGGCCAAACACCCAGGCGAGCAGCGCGGTCGCCATCACCGTCGGCCGGTCACCGAACGCCACGAAGGCCCAGGCCCAGGCCCCGATGTTGGCCGCGATCAACCCGCCGAACAGCAGCACCATTCCGGGCTCGACCGCCCGCAAAGATAATTTCGTCACGACAATCATTCTGTCCACTGCACGCCCATCGCACGAGCGGTATGATCTTTTCATAAGGTGGTCATACTGACCAGCCCCGGATCGCTGCGCGACGATCGTGTATGCGGATCTGCGGGAGGGAGGAGACGACAGCGGACCCCTTACGCCGCCTCGGAGCCGCCGAGATAGGCATCGCGGATGCGGGGATCGTCCTTCAGCGCGCGGGCGGAGCCGGAGAGAACGATCTTGCCGGTCTGCAGCACATAGGCCTCGTGCGCGATCTCGAGCGCGAGGCTGGCGTTCTGCTCGACCATGAAGACCGAGACGCCCTCCTGGTTGATGGTGCGGATCAGCTCCAGCACGCGGTCGACATAGAGCGGCGACAGGCCCATGGTGGGCTCGTCCATCACGATCATCCTGGGACGGCTCATCAGCGCACGCGCCATCGCGACCATCTGCTGCTCGCCGCCGGAGAGCGAGCCGGCGCGCTGCGACAGCCGCTGGCCGAGCTTCGGGAACAGCGTGAGCATCTTGTCGAGATCCTGCGCGATCGCCTCTCGGTCGTCGCGCACGAACGCACCCATCAGGATGTTCTCGCGCACGCTCATGTCCGCGAACAGACGCCGCGCCTCCGGCACCGAGGCGATGCCGCGGCGGACGATCTGCGGCGTGGTCAACCCGAGCAGCGAGGCACCGTCGAAAGTCACCTCGCCCGAGCGCGGCTTCACCAGACCCAAAATGATCTTCATCGTCGTCGATTTACCGCTGGCGTTGCCGCCGAGCAGGCAGACGATATGGCCGCGCGGAACTGATATCGACAGGTCGAAATGCACCTGGGCCTGGCCGTAGAAGGTATTGACGTCGGTCAGCGCGAGCAGCGCATCGGGAGGCGGGTTCGTCATGCCGCGCTCTCCTGCTTCGTCGTCAGGCCGTGGCCGAGATAGGCCTCGATCACCTTGGGATCGCCGCGCACCCGGTCACCCGGCCCTTCCGCGATTTTCTTGCCTTCATCCATGACGATGACACGGTCGGAGAGGCGCATCACCATTTCGAGCTTGTGCTCGATCAGCAAGATCGTCAGCCCTTCGGCTTTCAGCTCGGAGACGAGCCCCTGCATTTCCGTGGTTTCGGTGGGGTTCATACCGGCGGTCGGCTCGTCCAGCAGCAGCAGGCGCGGCCTCAAGGCGAGCGCACGCGCGATCTCGACGCGGCGGCGATTGGCGTAAGAGAGGCTGTAGGCCGGCTGGTCGATGCGCGGCAGCAGCCGCTCGCCGAAGCGCGCGAGAATGACCTTCACTTCCTCGCGCAAGCGCTCCTCCTCGGCCTTGACGCTGGCGGGGCGCAGCAACGCCAGACCCAGTTCCAGCAGCGGACCAATCACCGGCACCGCCGGCTTGACCGCACGCAGCCGCGTATGGGCACCGATCAAGACGTTGTCCATGACGCTGAGATTGCCAAACACGCGACCGAGCTGGAACGTCCGCGCGATGCCTTCGGCGGCGAGCCGTTCCGGCGAGAGACCCGTGATGTCCTGACTTTCGAAGCGAACCGTCCCGGCGTCCGGCAGGTCAAGCCCGGTCACGAGATTGAACAGCGTCGTCTTGCCGGCCCCGTTCGGGCCGATGATGCTGATCAGTTCGCCTTTGGCGAGATCGAGATCGATGGCGTCGACGGCGGTGAGACCGCCGAAGCGGCGCGTCAGCCCGCGCAGGGACAGCATCGCCGTGTGTGCGTCCATCATCACATCGTCCCCAACAGGCCCTGCGGCCTGAACCGCACGAGCAGCAGCAGCACGATGCCGTAGATCAGGATGCGATACTCCGCCGCGATCCGGAACACTTCCGGCAGCCCGACCAGCGCCACCGCACCGAGAATCGCGCCGACGACATTGCCGAGTCCGCCGAGGATCACGACGGTCAGCGCCAGGATGGATTGCTGCGTGTTGAAGGTCTCGTGGTTGATGTAGGAATAGAGATGCGCGGCGATGCCACCGCTGATGCCGGCGGCAAAGCCACCGAAGATGAAGGCCAGCGATTTGTAGCGGTTCAGGCTGAGCCCATAGGCGCGCGCGGCGATGTCGTCGTCGCGGATGGCGCGAAAGCTGCGGCCGAGATGCGAGCCGAGCAGGCGTCCCTGCAGCAGCGCCAGCATGACCATCACGATGAAGCTGAACCAGTAGATCGAAATCGGGCTGACCAGCTCATAGCCAAACAGCGACAGCGGCGGGATGCCGGAGATGCCGATCGGCCCGCGCGTGACGCTCTCCCAGTTCAGGATCACCAGCGAGACGATCTCGCCGATCGCGAGCGTTGCGATCGAGACGTAGTGCCCGCGCAGCCGGAACGACGGCGAGATCAACGCAGTGCCGAGCGCAGCACTCATCAAGCCGCCACCGATGATGGCAAGGCCGACCGGGATGCCGAACGTGAGCGACAGCAGCGCGGAGGTGTAGGCGCCGATCGCGAGCAGCGCGGCGTGCCCGAGCGAGACCTGGCCGATGGTGCCTGCAACAAGGGTGAGGCTCAGCGCGAGCATGCCGAGCAGCCAGGCGTTGATCAGCGTCTGGAGCACGTAGAAGGACACCGGCAACAGCGGCAGGATCGCGAAGACGGCGGTCGCGATCAGCAGCGCCCAGCGCGGAATGCGCACCGGGCGGCTCGGCGCAATGAACGTGCCGGTGAGCGGCTCGGGCGGCGCCTGCCGCGCGCTGGCGAACAGGCCGTTCGGGCGCAGCACGAGCACCACGACCAGCAGCAGGAACGCGAACAGATTGCGGTAGCTGGTCCCGAACACAGCAACACCGTAGCTCTCGACCAGTCCGAGCAGCAGGCTGCCGATCACCGCACCCGGCACGTTGCCGGCGCCGCCGACGACTTCGGCAACGACGCCCTTGAGCGTCGCCTGCAGGCTCATCGCGGTGTCGATCTGGTTGTAGTACATGCCGACCAGCAGGCCGGAAACGCCGCCGAGCGCTGCCGCAATGCCGAACACGGCCTGATTGACGCGATTGACGTCGACGCCCATCTGCATCGCGGCGTCGCGGTCCTGCGCGGTGGCACGCACGGCCCAGCCGAGCTTGCTGTAGCGCAGGAACACGAACAGCAGCAACGCACTGGTGAGGCCGACACCGGCGATGAGCAGATCGAGCGGCCCGATGGTGCCGCCGCCGATCTGGAAGCGGACATCCGGCAACTGGCTCGGCAGCGCGCGCGGATTGGGCGAGAAAGTCAGCATCACGAGCTGATCGAGCACGAAGCTGATGCCGATCGTCGCCAGCAGCGGCGCGATGCGCACCGAGTTCTGCAGCGGACGCAGGCCGAACCGTTCGATGATCAAGCCGACCAGCGCCGCCGCCACCGCGACCACGATGATGGTGAGCGGGAGCGGCGTATGCAGCTGCACCACCGCGACCCAGCCGATATAGGCGCCGACGAGGTAGATCGAGCCTTGCGCAAAGTTGATCAGCCGGCTGACGCCGAAGATCAGCGCGAGCCCGACCGCAACGAGGGCGTAGACGTTTCCGACGATCAGCCCGTTGATCGTGTAGTCGAGCCAGGAAGACACGCAGAAAATCCCCTCAGGTCGGCTTGCCGTCCCAGAGCGCGAACTGGCCCTTGCGCACGACGAGCTCGGCGTTCATGGCGCCCTTGACGCGCCGGCTCTCGACGTCGAACGTCGCTTTGCCGAAGATCACGCTCGATACGTCCTTCACTTTCGTGAAGGCGTCGCGGATCGCACGCCGGTCGGTGCCGCCGATCTTCACCACCGCGGCGGCCGTATTCATCGCGTCATAGGCGTAAGCGTTGAACGCGTCGGGCTCCACCCCGTTGTACTTCTTCTTGAAGCCCGCGATGAATTTCTGCACCTCGGGGCGCGGGTCTTCCGGGAAGTAGCGCGTGCCGACATGGACGTCTTCGACGGCCTCGCCGCCGAGCTCCAAGAATTTCGGCGAGTAGACCGAGCTCGCGGCGCAGATCACCTGCTTCAGCCCGACCTGGCGCGCCTGGCGGGCGATCAGCGCACCGTCGGAATAATAGGAGATCAGGATCAGCCCGTCCGGATTGGCGTCACGGACCCGCACCAGCGTGGAGCGGAAGTCGCGCTCTTCCGCGATGTAGCCCTCGGTGACGGCGATTTCGGCGCCGTTCTCCTTCGCGGCCTTGACGAAATAGTCGCGGCTGGTGCGGCCCCAATCGGTGTTGAGGTGCAGCACGGCGAGCTTCTTCAGGCCGAGACGCCTGACGGCATAGGCCGCCAGCAGCGGCTGCTCGTCAGCCTGGCTGACCGAGGTGCTCCACATGAAGTCGCCGCCCTTGGTGAAATCGGGATGCGAATTGGTGAAGCCGAACTGCACCAGCCCGCCGCGCTGATAGATCGGCGAGGCCGCCATCGAGGCGGGGCTGGAGAAGTCGCCGAGCTCCATGACAATCCTGGGATCGGAGACGAACTTCTGGGCGATCGCCACCGACTGGCGCGGGTCGCTCTGGCTGTCCTCGAAACTATAGGCGAGCTTGCGGCCGTTGATGCCGCCCGCTGCCTGGATCTCGTCGAGCGCGAGATCAAAGCCCTGCTTCCACTGCGTGCCATATTGTGCGTTCGGCCCGGTCAACGGACCGCTGACGCCCAGCAAGATCGGTTCGGACGATTGCGCAAGCGCGGCGCGCGAGAAGGCCGCTCCCGCCATGATAGTGGCAAGCGAGCCCTTGACCAGGGTACGACGATCGATGTTGCTCATGGATGGCTCCATCCTGTCAGGTGTTGAAACAACCAGCAATTTCTATGCCGGTGAGATTGGCTATTTCGAGGGCTCGCCGAGCGACAGCATCAGCCGGTTCGCCCAATTGAAGAACGACGCGCCGTTGATGACGTCGACGATCTCCGCATCGTCGAGACCGGCGCGGCGCAGCTCATCGATATTGTCGGGGCCGAACGCGATCGGCGTCGCAGCCAGCGCCACCGAGGCCTTGACGACCGCATTCCAGCGCTCGCCGAGATCAGCGCCGACGCCGTCGTCGAGCAGCCGCTGCACATCGTCGCGGCGCTTGGAATAAGTGCTGGCGAAACGCGCATGCACGGAGGCGCAGTAGATGCAGCCGTTGTAGCGCGAGGTCGCAGCCGCCGCGAGCTCGCGCTCGGCGCGCGGCAGGCCGTCGGCGACGTTGTAGAAGATGTCCTTGTCGGTCTTGGTGCGGGCCTCCAGCACCTCGGGATCGCGCACCAGCAGGCGGAAATACTCGGACTTGGAACGGGACCGATCGACGAGGCCAGCGAAATGCCGCTCGGTTAGCTCGGCTTCGGGCAGCGGATCGATCCACGACACCCAGCCCAGTTCATCCTGGGTGAAGACGACAGGCGGATCGACATTGTTTACAGCGCTCATGATGCAGCCTCCTTACGCGCCGGCCGCGGCGTTCGCGGTGCGCCCGAGCGAGGCACCGAGCACGCGCAGTCCGGTGACGACGCGCACCTGGAACGACAGGAACGCAACGAGCTGAGAGAACGTGACGATGCCGGTGTTCGACCAGCCGGCGGCCAGCAGGGCCTTCATGTCGGCTGCAGCCGCATCGCGCGGGCGGAACACCAGCAGATGCGCATGTTCGAAAGCCGCAGCGAGCCGGTCCCCGAGATCGGGCCTGCGCTCCGCGCTGACGCGATAGATCAGGCCGGCCTTGTTTTCGACCGACAGGGGGCCAGCCGGAAACGCACCGTAGGGGCCCGAGGTCTCGCCCCGCGCGATTTCGACATCGACCGCTTCGACCAGGCGCGCACCATCGGCGGTCGCAGCTAACTTCGCCCGGTAGAAGCCGGCCGTTGTGGGCTCGCGGTGAAGGCCGATCACGAAGAGCGCGACCGCGGCGCGCTCCACCAGCGAGACATCGCCGGCGTCGATCGGCTCGAACAGCGAGAGATAGCTCTTCTGCGCATTGTCGCGCGCCTGCAGGCGGCGCCCGCGAATGGTATCGAGCGCCGAACCCGGTTCGATCCCGGCGAGCGTGTCGATGATATCCTTCGTAGTCATCATTCAGCCTCTTGCAGCCTCGTGCAACGCGATTCCGTTCATTCCGACTATCCCGCCAGCGCCACGTCGGGCGCCGTCCGCGCCCAGCCGAGCGCCGGCGCGACCTTTTCCGCGACGAGCTCGATCGAGCGCAGGATATGGGGATGCGCGGCATCGACCGAATGCGCCTGGAAGACGAGATCGGTCACCCGCTCCAGCGTGGCGTCGCCGCGGAGCGAAGCGATGACGTCGTCGGCCGCGCCGACATGGGTGTCGAACGCCGCGATCATCTCCTCGAGCGTCTCGCCCGGCTTGGCGTGGCCGCCCTTGAGGAATTGCGGCAGCGCGCGCCGCAGCCCGATATCGGCAAGGCGCATCGCCTCAGCACGGTCGTCGGCGACGAAGATTGTGCGCGAGGCCATAATGCGGGGCTCGCGTCCCGGCGGCAGTGCTTCGAGATAGGCATCGATCACCGGATTCTGAATCTCGGCCAGCGTTGCCTTCGGCGCCTCCTTGATTCGAGGCTGGGTGCGCGACAGCAACAGGCCATCGCCCGCCTTGCCGGCACGCGCCCCGCCCGCCACAGAGAACGTCGCCTGCCAGATCCGGTTGTCCAATTGCGGCCGCTGCGGATAGAGCGTGTCGCCACCGTCGAGCGGCTTGCCCATCAGCGCGGTGCGGACGATTTCCAGATTGCGCGCAAAGATCTCGTTGCGCTGGGCGCTGTCGAGGCCGAAGGCGGCAAAGGCCGAGGGATTGCCGCCGGTGCCGACACCGAGCTCGAAGCGACCGTTGCAGAGCAGATCGAGCACCGCGGCGTCCTCAGCCACGCGTACCGCATTCTCAAGCGGCAAGGTGACGATGCCGGTGCCGAGCCGGATGCGCGAGGTTTGGGCTGCGACGTAACCGAGAAAGGTGAAGGGCGACGGCAGGCCACCCTCGCGCTCGTGGAAATGGTGCTGCGCAATCCACGCGGAATCGAGGCCCGCCTTCTCGGCGCGCACGATCTGCTCGGCCGCGAAGCGATATCGGTCGGCGGGCGGGGCCTCGTCGAGAAGCCGCGTGAAAAACCCCAGGCGTTTCAGGTTTGCTAAGCGTTTCATACGACCCCTGTCGGACGAGGATGGGCCCCGATGATGTCGGTTGCCGCAGCTCCAGACAAGCGGGCATTGCGCAGGGCTAGTACGCAACCCTGCCCGCCGGGATCGCCCTGAGCTGAACTTTGGCTGGGCAGACTGCCTACCAGCTCGGCAGAACCGCGCCCTTGAACTTGGTCAGGACGAACTCCTTGACCTCCGCCGTGTGGTAGCTGCCCACCAGGATCTTGACCCAGGGCTTGTCCTTGTCGGCGGCGCGAACGGCGATCAGGTTGACATAGGGCCCCTTCGGGTCCTCGCGCAGGATCGGGTCCTTGACGGGATCGAGGCCCGCCTGGGTTGCGTAATTGGTGTTGATCGCGGCGGCATCGACATCGTCGAGCGCGCGCGGCGCCTGCGCCGCGTCGACCTCGATGAACTTCAGCTTCTTGGGATTCTCGGTGATATCGAGCACCGTCGGCTTGAAGCCCGTGCTGTCCTTCAGCTTGATCACGCCCTTGTCGCGCAGCAGCAGCAGCACGCGGCCGCCATTGGTCGGATCGTTCGGGATCGAGACCTTGCCGCCTTCGGGGATGTCGGCGAAGGCCTTGTGCTTCTTGGAATAGACACCGATCGGGAAATTCACGGTCAAGCCGACGGCTTCGATCTTGTAGCCACGGTCGGCCTTCTGGTTGTCCAGATAAGGCTGATTCTGGAACGAATTGGCCTGGATCTCGCCAGCATCGAGTGCGGCGTTCGGCACGACGTAATCGGAGAATTCGATGAGCTGGATGTCGAGACCCTGCTTGGCGGCGATCGGCTTCACGGCCTCGAAGATCTGGGCGTGCGGCCCCGGCGTCACGCCGATTTTGATGGTCTCGCCTGAAGCGGCGGCCGACCAGGCGGCGAGCACGGTCGCAAGGATCAGGGGGAGGCGAAACGACATCTTGGTCTCCATGACTTGGCGGAAATGATTGGAACCGTATTCGCTTCTCCGCGGCGCGAAATCAATGAAATGGAAATCCATATTGGTCTCCTGGCGCGGACGACGCTTCTCCGTTCGTCCGCATGTGGGGAACGAATGCGCCTGCGCAAGCGTGAGGCGCATCACGGCAAAACAGCACGGATCGTTGTCCTAGTCCGATGGAGCGAAGCACAATCCGGGGCGCCGCCTGCGCGGCAGGACCTATCCTGGTTTGCGCTCGGCTCCATCCCGGCTTCAAACCTCCGCAAATTCGTCATTTCGCCGCAGGGTTTTCTGACCCTGTCGGCATTGCCGCCTCGCCCTCGATGAAACATGATGGGCCCTGGCCAGTGACGACTTGTCTGTGAAGTGGGGATCATCCGATGAACGAGAACGAAATCCGCAAGTCCATCGCTGAGGTGAAGCAGGGCACGCTGTCGCGACGCTCGTTCATGCAGACGATGGCTGCGATCGGGATCGCAGCGCCGGTCGCGAGCCAGATCCTGGTCTGGAACGACGTGGCGATGGCGGATGCCACGCTGCAATACAAGCCGACCAAGGCCGGCGGCGGCGGCCCGCTCAAGATCCTGCTCTGGCAGGCCCCGACGCTGCTCAATCCGCATTTCGCGCTCGGCACCAAGGACCAGATCGCCTCGCGCGTTTTCTTCGAGCCGCTCGCCGGTTGGGACAAGGAGGGCAACCTCGTCCCCTGCCTCGCGGCCGAAGCCCCGTCAAAGCAGAACGGCGGCCTTTCGCCCGACGGCCTGAGCGTGACCTGGAAACTGAAGCAGGGCGTGAGATGGCACGACGGCAAGCCCTTCACCGCCGATGATGTCGTCTTCACCTGGCAGTACGCCTCGGATCTCGCCACAGCGGCGTACACGACCGGTTCCTACAAGGACATCACGGTCGAGAAGATCGACGACCATACCGTCAAGGTGCTGTTCAAGGCGCCGACGCCGTTCTGGGCCGATCCCTTCGTCGGCTCGGTCGGTCCGATCCTGCCGAAACATCATTTCGGCGACTATGTCGGCGCGAAGTCGCGCGAAGCGCCCGGCAATCTGAAGCCGGTCGGCACCGGTCCCTACAAATTCGTCGAGTTCAAGCCCGGGGACCTGATCCGGGCCGAACGCAATCCCGACTATCACGTCAAGAACCAGCCGCATTTCGACACGCTCGAAATCAAAGGCGGCGGCGATGCAGTGTCCGCGGCGCGCGCCGTGCTGCAGACCGGCGAATATGACTATGCCTGGAACATGCAAGTGGAGGAGGAGGTCCTCAAGCGCATGGAGGCTAGCGGCAAGGGCAAGCTCGACGTCACGCCCTCCGGCAATGTCGAGTTCATCATCCTCAACACGACCGATCCGTGGACTGAGGTGGACGGCGAGCGCTCCAGCCCCAAGACCAAGCATCCGACGCTGTCAGATCCCGCCGTTCGCCGCGCGATGAACCTGCTGATCGACCGCGAGTCGATCCAGAAGTTCATCTACGGGCGCGGCGGCGTCGCCACCGCGAGCTTCGTCAACGCACCCAAGCAGTTCAAGTCGCCAAAGCTGAAATACGAGTTCGACGTCGGCAAGGCCAACAAGGTCCTGGATGAAGCCGGCTGGGCCAAGGGCGCGGACGGCCTCCGCGAGAAGGACGGCAAGAAGCTGAAATTCGTCTTCCAGACCTCGACCAATGCGCCGCGTCAGAAGACGCAGGCCATCATCAAGCAAGCCTGCCAGAAGGCCGGCATCGAGATCGAGATCAAGGCGGTCACGGCATCGGTGTTCTTCTCATCCGACGTCGGCAATCCCGACACCTACTCGAAGTTCTATGCCGACATGGAGATGTACAACACGACGCAGCCGCAGCCCGACCCGGAGCGCTTCCTGAACCAGTGCGTCTCCTGGGAGATTTCCAACAAGGACAACAAATGGCTCGGCCGCAACGTCTCGCGCTGGTCCGATCCCGAGGCCGACAAGGCCTACAAGGCCGCGCAGAACGAGCTCGATCCGGTCAAGCGCGCCGCGCTACTGATCAAGGTCGACGAAACTTTTTGCGAGGCCAACGTGTTCCTGCCGCTTCTATCCCGTAACATCGTCAACGCAGGGGTCAACAACCTCATGGTCGACATGTCGGGCTGGGACGTCACGACCTGGAATCTGGCGAGCTGGTACCGCAGCTGAAGCTTGCAAATTCCATCCTTGCGAGCTCAGTCCTTGCCAGCTCGATCCTTGCAGCTCAATCCCTGCCGCCGAATTGACGGTCGAGGCTTGACGCCGTGTCGGCGCTTCTCAGCCGTTTCATCAGCTCATCCCGCTCCTTGCCGTCGGGCAACGACTCGGCCTTTTCACGGATGGTCCTGGTGAACTCCGCAAGCCGCTCTTGAAGCGTGGTGGTTTGCTGAACGCGACGCCGCCTGTGCACGATCGGGTCTCCATGTCATGGGCACATGCTGTGCCTTCTGGATGGCCAATGATATGAGCGAGCCCAGCCATATCTATATCAAATGATGTAGTTCACGCCATTTGGTGCCGGCGCCCTCTGTTTACATGTGAACAGTCGGCGCTGCTTCAGCAGAGCCGTTCAGGAACGAAAATGCCGGCTGTTACATTGACGCGGCGGAACAGCACGGACGCGCCATGGGCAAGATATTGATCAGCACCGTCGTCGTAAGCCTGGCGCTCATCATTGCCTTCGCGGTCTATGTCATCACTCTGTGAATTGCCGACAGCAGAAGCCGATGATGGTGCGGCTCGGACATCACCCGCGCGCGCAGCAATCGACCAACAGGTCCCAGATCCGCTGCGCCTCGGCCGGCTTGCGGGTTTCGAGCCCCTTCTCCGGGTCGGACTGCGAGTGGCCCGCCACCGATTGCGCTTCGCGCGGCACGATCCATCTCTGGGAGATGGGGTCGTACCATTTTCCGATAATCATTTCAGTCACGCTGATCGACCCACCGATTTGATCCTGGGCGGCGCTACGGCTCGGGCTTCGTCGAATCCCATTCACCGCGCCTCGCCCATTTTACAAATCGGCTTCTTGCCTGATCGTTCCTGCCGCGGCTCAGCCAGGCCGCGCCGGATGAAGCGTACGGGGATGCCGCTCGTGCAACAGCCGCGCGAGTTCTTCCCGCTCCGCAGGCCGTCCCTTCATGGCGGTCTCGAACAGCGCTTCCTGGATGTCGCGGGGCATGTCGCCCCACACGTCCATCGCCGCTCGTCCGAGCAGGCTCGCAAGATGATCCTCACCGTCGCTCATTCGGCTCTCCTGATCTGGTCACGGGAATGGAACAGCTGCGGCTGTGCGGCGTTCCAGTTCCATCATTGTGAAAGGTGTTCGCGAAGCTCGGCAAGGAGCCCAGCGGCCAACATTGTCCCGCCGTCGACGGCATTGTCGAGGAGGCCGATGAGACCGCCGGCGAGATCGACGAAGAGAAAGCCGCCAACACCAAGCTGAACGCGGTGGCGCTTCGCAAGGGCGTCAATGCCAAGGCGTCCCAGCGCCGCTTGATCGAGACGCCGTGGTCAAGACGTGCTGGTGAAGATGTACTGGACGTGGCGGCCCGCCCGCGGGGCTGCCACGTTCTCGTTGCGCGCTGGGTCAGATGAACGGCTTCCCGCCGGTGACCGCCAGGGTCGCTCCCGATGTGTAGCTCGAGAGCGGATCGGCGAACATGACATAGGCGGTCGCGAGTTCGGCCGGCTGGCCGGCCCGCTGCATCGGCACCTGCTTGCCGAAGTTCTTGACCTTGTCCTCCGGCATCGTGGACGGAATCAGCGGCGTCCAGATCGGGCCCGGAGCGACCGCATTGACCCGAATGCCCTTCGCCGCCAGCATCTGTGCGAGCCCACCAGTAAAGTTCTGAATGGCGCCCTTGGTCGTGGCATAGGCCAGCAGGGTCGGATTCGGCATGTCGGAGTTCACCGACGCGGTGTTGATGATCGCGGCTCCCGGGCGCATGTGGGGCACCGCGGCCTTCGTGAGATAGAACATGGCGTGAATGTTGGTCTCGAACGTCCGCTGCCATTCCTCATCGCTGATATCAGCGATCTCCTTGAACGTGTCCTGATGGGCAGCGTTGTTGACGAGGATGTCTATTGCGCCGAACGCCTCGACGGTGCGCTGGATGATCGCGCGACAATGATCGGGATTGCGGATGTCGCCGGGGATCAGGACGACCTTGCGTCCCTCGCGCTCCACCAGCGTCTTGACCTCGGCGGCATCCTCATCCTCGTTCAAATAGGCGATGACGATGTCGGCACCTTCCCGGGCATAGGCGATCGCGACCGCACGGCCGATGCCACTGTCGCCTCCGGTGATAATTGCCTTCTTTCCGGCCAAGCGGCCCGAGCCTTTGTAGCTCTCTTCGCCATGATCCGGTCGCGGGTTCATCGCGCGCGTCGAACCGGGCATCGATTGCTGCTGCGGCGGAAAAGGCGGCTTTGGATAGTCGGTCATGAAGCGGCTCCAGCGATTTACTCCGCTAACGGAAAGCTTTTGGAAGCGTTCCTCGCGGTTCCATCAAGCCTCGTGGCCAAGCCGCACGATGATGTCGTTCGGCAACAGGGCTGGCGCGTCGGCGGCGCCCAATCGCCATAGGCTCTCGCCCGCAACCAGCGCCGGCATGGGCAATTGGCGATCGGCTAAATTGGCGACAATCTGCAAGATGTCTCCCTTCTCCGTCCGCCACCGGGCATCCAGGCCGCCATTACGCTGGTCCTCTCCCAGCAACTTGCAATGAGCCGACACGAAACCCTGCTTGATCAGCGGCACGATTCTCTCGCGCCGTATCTTCAGCAATCGGGTTGTGAGGCCGCGAAACCTGGCGCTGGCGGGAGAGCGGTCGATGCCGGTCCAGTCGAGCTTCGATGCCGTGAAGGTTTTTTCGTCGCACGGGTCCGGAATCCTGGCGCGCATGTCGGGCGTCGAGAATGCCTTGAAATGCGCGAACTCCTTGCGCCGGCCTTCCCGCGTCAATTCGGCGGCTTCGCCGGACCAGTCGGCGAAGAACAGGAACGGCGTCTCGGCCGCGGCTTCCTCACCCATGAATAGCATGGGGATATGCGGGTTCAGGAGAACCAGCGCCATGGCCTGATCCAGTTTCTCCGGACCGACCAGCGCGGAAAGCCGCTCCCCGAGCGCGCGATTGCCTATCTGGTCGTGGTTCTGGGCGAAGAAGATGGTGGCCTCAGGCGGCAGATGCGCGCTCGGCTCGCCGCGCGGTTCGTCATGCAGCGGAAAGATTTCGCCCTGGTAGGCAAAGCCTTCGGTGAGCGCTCGCGCGAGATGTTCGAGCGGCCTGTCTGCGAAGGCGCGATAATAGCCTTCGTCCTCGCCCGTCAACAGGACGTGGAGCGCGTTGTGAAAATCATCGCCCCATTGCGCGTCATAGAGCCGGGTTCGCCCTTGCGCCCGGTCGAGCAGGCGGGCCTGATTGTCCTCGTTCTCCAGCATCAGATGCACGCGCCGGCCCGGCAGCTGACTGCGAACCGTCTCGGCCAGCTCGATCAGGAAATGGCGGTCGGAATCGTCCTTCAGCGCGTGAACGGCGTCGAGCCGCAAGCCGTCGAACCCGTAGTCGCGCAGCCACATCAACGCGTTCTCGATCAGGAACTCGCGCACGAACGCGCCGTCGTGTCCCTCGAGGTTGACGGCAGGGCCCCAGCCGGTGCTGTGGCGCTGGGTGAAGAAGCTTTCCGCATAGAGATGCAGATAGTTCAACTGCGGCCCGAAATGGTTATAGACGACATCGAGATAGACCATGATGTCGAGGGCATGCGCCGCGCGCAACAGCCGCTTGAGGTCTTCCGGCCTGCCGTAGCGTGCATTTGGCGCATTCAGCAGCACGCCGTCATAGCCCCAATTGTGCCGGCCGGGGACGTCATTGAGCGGCATCAGCTCGATTGCGGTGATGCCGAGATCGCGCAGATAGGGCAGCTTCTTCTCGACGCCGGCATAGGTGCCTTCCTCGCTGAAGGTGCCGACATGCAACTCGTAGATCACGGCCTCCGCCCAGGGGCGGCCGGGATAGAGCACCGAGTCCCGGAACGTCGCGGTGTCGATCACCTCGCTCGGCGCCCCAACGTCGTCGGGCTGGAAGAACGAGGCGGGATCGGGAACGACCAGGTCTTCGTTGATTCTGAACTGATAGCGCGTGCCGACGTGCGCGGTGGGACTCAACGATTGGTACCAGCCATCGTGGTCGCGCGTCATCCGGAGTGGCGGCCGGCCGGCTTCGAGCAATTCGACCGATTGCGCCGTCGGCGCCCAGAGGTTGAAGCAGACCCCGTGATCGAGGCATCGAGGGCCGTGGTGTCGCGCTTGCCCGGCCATTCCCAATCTGTGACTCAAACCTAGCCGCCTTTGCGTGGCTGGAAATAACAGCAAGCTTCGCGAGGCTCGATTTTGCGATCGCTCAAGCATGCTCAGGACGGGAGAAGCCGAGATGCAGGCATTCGTTCCTCAGGCCGGCGCCACACCGATGCGCCATGCTCGTTGTGTGCACTTTTGGGCCAAGGTGCGGCGACGACGGTTGGGGAAGATCACTGTTGCAAACAGGGAACGGAATCGCCTGGGCGACGGTTGCAATTCTACACGGGAGATTTCGCCATGCGCCGCTCGAAGCCACAGCCGATCCGCAACAAGCTCGACCTTGCCGACCCTACTCAGGTCCGCCTCGTCAGAAAGCGTCTGGGACTGTCCGACGCAGAGCTGACCAGCATCGTCGAGCGGACCGGCAACTCGATTGCGGCCATCAGCAAGGAGGCGGCGCTGCAAAGGGCAACCACGCTGCCCAAACCGGACGATGTGCCTCCTGCCGCCGTAGTCGCTTCGGCGGCGGTTGGCGACCAAACCACCGGCGAAGTGGCGGCGACTGCACCAATTTCTTGAACGGCATTTCGGGGCAATAATGGACCAACAAGCACATTCAGACGACGCCCTGACGCGGGCAGCCTCGAGCCTGCGGCGCTCGCGGATCAGCGAGGGCAAACCGTTTCCGCTCGGCGCCACCTGGGACGGGCTTGGTGTCAATTTCGCGCTGTTTTCGGCCCATGCCACCAAGGTCGAACTCTGCCTGTTCGACGACGGCGGCGAGACCGAATTGGAGCGGATCGAACTCCCGGAATATACCGACGAAGTTTGGCATGGCTATTTGCCCGCGGCCCGTCCCGGCACCGTCTACGGCTACCGCGTCCATGGCCCCTACGAACCCGACGGGGGACACCGCTTCAATCCCAACAAGCTCGTGCTCGATCCCTACGCCAAACAGCTGGTCGGCCGGTTGCGTTGGGGACCGGAGCTGTTCGGCTACCAGCTCGACCATGCCGACAAGGATCTCTCCTACGACGAACGCGACAGCGCGCCCTTGATGCAGAAATGCCGCGTCATCGACCCGGCCTTCACCTGGGGCGCCGCGCGCAAACCGGAAGTGCCGTGGGAGCGGACGATCGTCTACGAGATGCACGTCAAGGGTTTTACCCAGCTGCATCCGTTGGTGCCCGACGCAGACCGTGGCACGTTCTCCGGTCTTGCGCATTCGGAGGTGCCGGCCTATCTGCGATCGCTCGGCATCACCAGTGCAGAATTGTTGCCGATCCATGCCTTCGCCGACGACAGCTATCTGGTCGAGAAAGGCCTGCGCAATTACTGGGGCTACAACTCCCTCGCCTTCTTCGCCCCGGAGCCGCGCCACCTCAAGACGCCGTTCGCGAACGAATTCAAGGCCATGGTCAACCAGTTCCACGCCCACGGCATCGAGGTCATCCTCGACGTTGTCTACAATCACACCGCGGAAGGCAACGAGCTCGGCCCGACCCTGTCGTTCAAGGGCATCGACAACGCCAGCTATTACCGCCTGCTGCCGGACCAGCGGCGCTATTACATCAACGACACCGGCACCGGGAACACGGTGAACCTGTCGCACCCGCGCGTGCTGCAACTGGTCGCGGACTCCCTGCGCTACTGGGCGACCGAGATGCGGGTCGACGGCTTCCGTTTCGACCTCGCCACCATCCTGGCACGGGAGCCCTACGGGTTCGACGAAGGCGGTGGCTTCCTCGATGCCTGCCGGCAGGACCCCGTGCTCTCCAGCGTCAAGCTGATCGCCGAGCCCTGGGACATCGGTCCGGGCGGCTATCAGGTCGGTCAGTTTCCGCCGGGATGGGCGGAGTGGAACGACAAGTTCAGGGACACCGTGCGCGCTTTCTGGAAGGGCGACGAAGGCACGATCGCGGACTTCGCCAAGCGCGTGTCCGGATCCGGCGATCTCTTCAACAAGCGCGGACGCCGGCCATGGGCCAGCGTCAACTTCGTCACCGCCCATGACGGTTTCAATCTCAACGATCTCGTCTCGTACAACGACAAGCACAACGAAGCCAATGGCGAGGACAATCGCGACGGCCACAGCAACAATCATTCCTGGAACTGCGGCGCCGAGGGACCGACGGACGATCCGGAAATCATTGCGTTGCGCGAGCGACAGAAGCGCAATCTGCTGGCGACCATGCTGTTGTCTCACGGCACGCCCATGCTGCTTGCCGGCGACGAATTCGGACACACCCAGCACGGCAACAACAACGCGTACGCCCAGGACAACGAGACCACATGGCTCAACTGGATGGGCATTACCGCAAACGGCCGCAGCCTGCGCGAATTCACGCGCAAGCTGATCGCCACGCGCAAGGCATTTCCGATTCTCTACCGCAGCCGCTTCCTGGTCGGCTCCCACAATGAAGAGCTGGACGTGAAGGACGTGACGTGGCTCGCGCCGTCCGGGGAGGAAATGACGACGGAACAGTGGCAGGACGGCAACGCCAAATGTTTCGGCCTGCTGCTTGACGGCCGCGCCCAGGAGACCGGGATCAAGCGCCGCGGCTCGGACGCAACCATGCTGCTGATCTACAACGCCCATCACGACGTCGTCAATTTCACCTTGCCTGCCGTCGCCGAGGGACGCAGCTGGGTCGGGTTGATCGACACCAATCAACCGGAGGGGCAGATGCCCGCGTTCGACTTCGGGCATGTTTATGCGATGACCGGACGATCCCTGGTGGTGTTCGGCCTCGCCACCGAGAGCATCGCCACCCGCCGCCTGCGCCAGGGCCTCGGAGCGCTGCTGGACGTCGTGGAGGCGCCGCTGCCGGGATAGTCCGCCATGATAGCGCGAGAAGACTTTTCGAGTTGATGACGACAGGGAACGCACGCAGGTCACCGGCGTTCGAGTAGATGGGGCATCAGTCGGAGAACACCGAGATGAAGTTCACAGGTGCCGTTATCCTCGCCGCTCTCGCGCTGCCTGCAGCAGCTTGGGCGCAGGCCAGCAAGCCTGACGTTTCGTCCGCGCCAAGCGCGCAGAATTCGGGTGCCGGCATTGCCGGACAGCCCGGCAACAAGAACGGACCGGCCGCCAAGCCTGGTGAAACCGTCGGATCGAATTTGACGAGCTCCACTGGCAACACCGCCGTGCAATCGCAGGACCCGTCGAATATTCAAGGGGCTCCCGGCAACAAGAACGGGCCTCCCGCCAAGCGCCCGGATCAACGCTGATCGAATTCGTCCACAATCCTGCCGCCGACATCGAATGATCTGCGCCGCATATCACCGGCGCAGATCATTTGGTTAGGAACAAACCATTGGCGCCACCCGTTCGGGAAGCATCTTCTTCCACAATCCCCAGATCGAGAGTCCCCCCATGTATCATCACGTCAAGAAGCTGATGTTCACCGTTCGCGTCGACGAACCCGATCCGCGCTTTGGCAACATGCTGCTGGAGCAGTTCGGCGGCGCCAACGGCGAGCTTGCGGCCGCGATGCAGTACTCGATCCAGGGGTTGAACTGCGAGGATCCCGATCGCAAGGACCTCCTGATGGACATCGGCACCGAAGAGCTCAGCCATCTGGAAGTGGTCGGCACGTTGGCGCGGATGCATCTCAAGCCCTCGAAGTTCGACCGCCAGGCGGCCGAAGCCGATCCCCTCATCGCCATCGCGGGCGGCGGCGGCGTCAATCTCTTCAACTCCCAGGGCAATGCCTGGACCGCCGACTATCTGAAGATCACCGGCGAGCTCGACGTCGATCTGCGCAGCAACATTGCCGCAGAGGCGCGGGCCAAGATCGTCTACGAGCGGCTGATCAATTTCTGCGACGATGCCGGCAGCAAGGATGCGCTGCAGTTCCTGATGACCCGCGAGATCACGCACATGAAGGCGTTCGCGCTGGCGCTCGAGAGCATGGGCAAGCCGGCCTTCAGCATCGGCCGCATCGCGCCGACGCCCGGCCTCGTCGACCAGTTCTTCAACGATTCCACCGGCGCCGGCGACCATGGCGAGATCGACACGCGTGGGCCGTGGAACGAGGGCGGCGACTGGGTCTTCACGGACTCGCCGGCAATCCAGGCGGGCGAACCGGGTCCGGCCTCGGCCATCGTCACCGAGAGCTCGCCGCCGGCGGACGAAGCCGGTCTCGGCGATCTGCTCATCAACGAGCTGCGCGATATCCTGCATGCCGAGAAGCAATTGACCAAGGCGCTTCCCAAGATGGCGGAGGCCGCCCGCTTCGACCAGTTGCGCGAGCTGTTCGAGCAGCACCTCGCGGAGACCGAAGCGCAGGTCGAGCGCATCAACGAATGCTTCGAAATGCTCGGCAAATCCGCCCGCGCCAAGCCCTGCAAGGGCATGATGGGCCTCGTCGAGGAAGGCCAGGAGATCATGGCCGAGGGCGAGGACAAGGAGGACGCGGCGGCCGACCTCGCCCTGATCGGCGCGGCGCAGCGCGTCGAGCACTACGAGATCGCGGGCTACACCACGGCGCGCAACCTCGCCCAGCAGCTTCGCCACAGTGCCATTGTCGCGCTGCTGTCGAAATCACTCGCCGAGGAGGAGAACGCCGATCAGCTCCTCAACCAGGTGGCTCGCTCGCTGATGTCGGTGGCGAAAATGCCCACGGCAGTCGAGCAGACCGAATGATCCTCATGCGTCGAGGAGTTCGAGGAATTCCTCGACGCGCCTGAACGGGTCCTGATCACGGCGACCGGCGTAGACGACGCGGTCGCCGTCGCGCTGTAGCGCTCCCGCCTGCGACTTCCCCCTGGATTTCCGCAGCCGCCCCGGCAGGAAAGTCGCGGCGACGGCCTCGGGCCCGACATCGAGCCTGACGATGCCGCGCCGCTTGCAATCGATCCGGAGCCTGGCGGATGCGAAGAAGTCGCGGGCCTCCGGCGGCAGCCTGCCGAAACGACGCGAGATCTCCTCCTCCAGATCTTCCAGATCGTCGTCGTTTCGGCACCTGGCAGCGCGGCCATAGATCTCGAGCCGGACCGCTTCCGATTGCACGTAGCCTTCAGGCAACATGTCAGCCAACGGCATATTGAGATCGGGCACCCACAGATCGGCGCCGGTATCGCTGCCTCGCTCGGACGCCCGCTTCAGCAGATGACTGTAGAGCACCGGTCCGAACACCTGGACGTGGCCGGACTGCTGTTCCGAGAACAGATCGCCGGCGCCCCTGAGGTCGAGGTCGCGCTCGCTGATCGCAAAGCCGGCACCCGGCTTGCTGAACTCCTCCAGCACCGCCAGACGTTTCTCGGACTGCTCCGAGGTCGATTCCGTCAGCAGATGGGCAAAGGCGCGCGTGCCGCCGCGTCCCACCCGTCCCCTGAGCTGATGCAGCTGCGCAAGTCCGAACTTTTCGGGCCAGCACACCACGATGGTGTTCGCGCGCGGAATATCGAGACCGCTTTCCACGATATTGGTCGCCAGCAGCACGTCCGCCTCGCCATCGACGAAACTCATCATGCGGTCGTCGATCTCGTCCACGGGCAGTCTGCCGTGAAGACAGACGATGCGCAGCTCCGGTGCCACCGATTGCACACGGGCCAGCATCGGCTCCAGATCCTGGATGCGCGGGCAGATCAGAAAGCTCTGACCATGCCGCCTGCGCTCGCGCAGCAGCGCCGCGGCGATGGCAGCGTCGGACAGCGGCGCGATCCTGGTCACGATGGGAAGGCGATGAACCGGCGGCGAGGCGATCACGCTGAGATCCCGGAAGCCGGCAAGTCCCGCCGCGAGCGTGCGCGGGATCGGCGTGGCGCTCATCCACAGCGAATGGGCTCCCTTGGCGAGGCCTGAAAGCTTCGCCTTCTCCGCTGCGCCGAAATGCTGCTCTTCGTCGATGATGACGAGGCCGAGGTCGGCGAACTTCACGTCCTTTGCCGCAAGCGCCTGCGTGCCGACCACGACTTTCAGCGCGCCGCGCCGCAGCCCCTCCTTGGTCTCTCGCGTCTCCGGGCCTGAACTGGCTCGCGACAGGCTTCCCACCTCGATGCCGAGAGGGCCGAACCGCTTGCGGAAGGTTTCGACATGCTGCCGCGCCAGCACGGTCGTCGGCGCGGCGATCGCCACCTGCTTGCCCGACAGCGCCACTGCGGCCGCCGCCCGCAGCGCGACCTCGGTCTTGCCGAAGCCGACGTCACCGCAGATCACCCTGTCCATCGGATGGCCCGCCGCAAGATCGTCGAGGACGTCTTGAATCGCCTGGCCCTGGTCCACTGTCGTGAAATAGGGGAACCGCGCGACGAACTTTTCGTAGGCCGGCCCCGGTGGCACCAGTTTGGGTGCACGACGGCGGAGGCGCTGGCTGATGTGTTTGGCGAGAGCCTTGGCGGCGACCTGGATTTCCGCTTCCGCCTCGGTGCGCCGCGCCCACCAGCTGCTGCCGTCCGCCTTGTCGAGCGTCAGCTTGCCGGGCTCGCCGGCATAGGGCCAGATCACGGCAAGATCGGACGGCGGTACGAGCACGGCATTGTCGCCCGCGAATTTGAGCCTGATCATCTCGCGTCGCGATCCCTTGCCCATGTCGAGGATCTGCAAGCCATCGAGCACGGCGAGCCCTCGTTGCAGATGGACAATGGCGGCGCCCTTTTCGGGCACATCAGGATGATCGAACGCCGGGTTCCAGGCGCGCGCCATCGGCTGGGGATGATGGGCCCGGCTGCCGAGCACGTCGGAGGCGGTCACGACGACGAGCGGCTTGCGGCCGGCGCCAATGAACCCCGCGTCGAAATCGGCCAGCAGCGCGCCTTCGCGGCTGCGTGCCTTCGTCACCTCGCTCCAATCGGCCAGCCGCTCCGCCTTGATGCCGCTCATGCGCTCCATCGCACGAAGGTCGTCCTCGACGGCTGCGACGAACAGCAGCCGCGATCCGCCGCGCTGCATGTCGGCGACGAAGGCGCGAAGCGCCTTGCGCGGCGAGGCCAGCTTCGAGAACTCCGGCGTCGAGATGAAGGCGGCCTTGCGCGGCAGCACGCTGATGCGCTTCTTCAGCTGCTTCCAGTCCGCCTGCCCCAGATACTCGCGCTCCGCATCCCTGCGGCCGGCAGCGTCCTCGATCGTGCCCAGCCAGCTCTCGGCGTGGGTCGATACCCCGGCATCCGCGATCCATCGCGCGCGGCTGCAATAATCCGGCAGAGTCGCCCGCTGTCCGCGCGTAGCTCCCAGCGCGATCCGCTCGGACATCGGATCGATGATCAATTCGGCGGTCTCGTAGACGACCTCGTGCTCGATGGGATCGACGGCGACGATCTTGCGGATCGTGTCTCCGGAATGCTCGATCCGGAAGGGAGCGAGCGCGCCAGCGGGAAACACTTCGAACGTCTTGCCGTGGAACAGGACGCCGCCCGGATACTCCGCCTCTTCGTCGAGATCGTAGCCGAGAGCCTCCAGCCGCTTCTCCAGCTCGGGCCCGGAATAGGGCGCGCCTACCTTCAGCGTGAGGCTCGACCGCGACCAGCTCGCCGGCAGCGGAAGCCGTTCCATGATCGCTTCCGCGGTGGACACCAGGAAGACGGGCTTCTTTGCCTTGGCGAGACGCCGCAGCACCGAGCTGCGCCGTCCCGCGATCTCGCGGGAGGGCTCGAGACCGTCGAAGGGCAGCGTGTTCAGGCGCGGAAACACCAGCACGTCGACCGAGGGATCGAGGGCGTGGATCACGCCGCCCAGCCGCTCCGCCCTGCTCTCGTCGTCGCAGAGGAAGACGAGGCCGTCGCGGCCGGACTTCTCCCACTGCTCGAGCAGATGCAGCGCCAGCATGCCGAGCGGCGACGAGGAGGCGACCGCGGACCGCGAGGCGCTCTTGTCCGGGCGCTTGCTTGTCGAGCTGGTACTTTTCGAACTCCTGCTTTTCGAACTCCTGCTTTTCGCGCTCGTTCTTTTCGAGCCTTTGCCTCTTGAGCTCTTGCTCTTTGAGCTCGCGCTTTTTGTCTTTGTCACGCCGGTCGTGGCCCGGGCTTTCCTGGTGGGCGCCAATGTGTATCCAACTTTGTTTCGCAAATAGAGGCGAGCGACGACGAGCCCTCCCGTCGAGCTCCGTCGATAACGCGCCTCGGGCGTGAGCGCCCAATGACGTCATTACAATCTTGCAATTGCGTTGAAAAGCAGAGACAGGGGACAAAGGCAAGCGGCCTGAACGGGCAGAAGGCGAACGGGCAGGCTGCTATTGCAGGACCTTCGGCAGCACCACGACCACGTCCACGCTCTGCGCGAGGATGTGCGTGGCGACCACGGCGAGCTGGTGCGAGAACTCGTCCTCGATCTCGGCCGCGCAGTCTTCGTCGCTGGCAATGGCAAACAGCAGATTGCCGTCGATTTCGTCGAACCGGATGCCGGCGAACAGGCGATCGAAAATCTCGGCGCCCGCGATGTACGCGATTCGCGCCTGGATGGCCTGGTCCTCGACGAGCGACAACTTCCTCATGGACGCAACATATGGCCGCACCACCCGAATGCAAGAGCAGGAGAGCGCTGGCGCGGCGTGCCTTGCGAACTATATTGGTGGCATCGTCCCGCCTGACCGCCGTTTGCCCTTGAGGAAATCCTTGATTCTGTTCCTGCTGCTGATCTTCCTGCCGATCGCCGTGTCGGCCGGCCGCTATTATTTGCGCGGCGACGGCCGCGGCAACTGGCAGACGGCGGATCGCTCCAGCGCCGGCCTGCTGCCGCCCGCGTCAGCCAATCCGGACGCGGTGATCCGCGTGTTCGCCGCGCGCACGGTGCGCTGGCGCAGTATTTTTGCTGTCCATACCTGGATCGTCGTCAAGGAGAAGGGCGCCGCGACCTACAGCCGATACGACTACACGGCCTGGGGCGACCCTGTTCGCAGCAACGGCTTTGCGCCCGATGGCCGGTGGTTCGGCGCCTTGCCGGAAACGGTCGTCGCCGTCGACGGCGCGCCGGCCGAAGCGCTGATTCCCAAGATCCGCGCCGTCATCGAGAATTACAAGTTCCGTGCCTATGGCGACTACAGCGCCTGGCCGGGACCGAATTCCAACACCTTCGTGCAGGCGGCGCTGGACGCTGTTCCTGAGTTGCGCGCCGTGCTGCCGCCGACCGCTATCGGCAAGGATTTTCCCTACAGCGGACGCTGGGCCGGCATCACGGCGTCCGGCACCGGCCTCTACGCCTCGCTGTCGGGCTATCTCGGCATGACCATCGGCTGGGTCGAAGGAATCGAGATCAATTTCCTCGGCGCGGTGCTCGGCCTCGACATCCGCCGCCCCGCGCTGAAGCTTCCAGGCATCGGCCGCCTGGGTGTCGCGGCCGGCGTGTAACGCAATGACGGAGCAGTCCCATCAAAGTCGGTGCCCTCGCAAGCTTCCCGACATCGTCCTTCCAATGTGTGCTTCAGGTCACAGCAGAATCGAGCGCCTTGGCCTAGACTGAACTTGCATGGCCGCAAACAAGGTAACGGCGGTACGCACCAGGCTGGAGAGGCGACCAACAGCTACGGACTTTGAAGCCGCCAGGTGAAGAACTCGGCGGCTTTTTCTCTGTCCAGGAACGCGCGGCCCGAAGCTTGTTCGCTGCCGATGTGGCTACCGGAACTTCTACCGTTTGTCTGAGCAATCCGAGGGCCTTCGCTGATCGCGCTCTTCTTCGATCTGCCGTTCGGCCTCGAGCCAAAACTCCACATCCCGATCGACCGGGCGACCGGCCTGCTCCCAGAGTTCGTACGCGCGCGCTCGCACCTTGCCGCGCCGCATCATGCGAAGCAGCTTTTGCTTCAGCTCCTCGGCGAACGTCCTGAATCGCTGGACAGTGGTTTCGTCTTTGACAAGGGCTGCCGCTCGCGTTGCGAGTTCGATCTGGTGCTCTATCTTTTGCCGCTCGTCCACCGCAAACCCCGCCGCAGCCACGGGCCTGCGTCGCAGCCCGTGCTGCTCACAACCTCAATTCCTGCTGGAAGGCTCTGTTCCGCCTTCAATGCCAGGTCCTTCAATGCCACGTGGTGTCCGCTTCGACGATCACCGCCCTTGTTTCGGGATCTTCCGTCGCGTTGCAGGTGCAGGGCATGCCCTCACCGCATCGGCAGCCGCCCAATTCGTCGCTCCAGGCGCGGAGCGGATGGTTTTCGCAGACCCATCCCAGACCGTGGCAGAATGGGCAGCTCTTGTCGGTCACAGCGTATCCGGCGTCCGCATGGGGTTCGACTTGTCCTCGTTGCGCAACTCCTGCTCGGCCGCGTGCCAGAACTCTTCCTCGCGGCCTTCCGGCTTGCCCGCCTGTTCCCACAAGCGGTGCGCGCGTTCTCTGATGTCGTGATCGGTCGGCTCGGGCATTGTGTCTCCTGCGAAGAGACACGGCCCCACCCTGGGGGGTATGGGGGCTTGGAGGCGGGGCCGTGCAGGCCAGCAAATCGGCGGCGACGCTGGCCCGCCGAGTCAAGCCTCGATGGTGCGCAAGAGTTCCTAGCGAGACGTTGCCATCAGCCAAAATCCGCGATGCGGGCGTCGAGCGCAAACATGCTTTGATAAACTTCCGGCTCGCTCGCCCTGGCCATGACGTCGGGGGCAATTTCCGCGGCTTTCCGCAAGGCAGCCTGCAGCGACGCAACGTCGAGCGCCTCGATCAGCAAAAGCCCCGCGAAGAAGCCCTCGTTCTTCCGCATGCCCTTCTCGGTCGTCCGCACTGATGTCCGCGCCTCGTCGGTCGCGCCGATCTGCACGGCGGCAACCCCGTCGCACGCAACGAGCGCCCGGGCCAAACCTTGGGGATCCTTCGGCAAGGTCTCGATCCGCAGCGCCACGATCGATGCGCCCTCGCCCCGCCCTCCCCGTGCAATCATGACGCCGCCGCCCCGCACGAAATTTCCGAGCTTCGGCATGATGCGCTGGGACCACGGCGTCGGTGCGTTGAGGCGCGCCAGATAGGCCTCGCCGTCGAGGACTTCCGGCGTCTTCAGCTCATACAGAATGAAGAAGCGGTTGATGTCGTCCCTTGCCGCGCGGAAGACACGCGATGCCAGGAAGCCCTTCGTCGTCACGCGCTCGGTCGTGTGCTCGCGCGTCAGCCAGTGCCGGTAGTCGGTCAGGTCGTGAGCCTCGACGTCGCTCCAGATGGCGAGAAATCCCGTGCCGCGCATCCCGCCCTCCATGCCTACACCTTGCCGCCGGCCGCAAGCCCGTGCAGAGCCGGTGCGATGGCCTCAGGCAATTGGCCCAGCCGTTGGACCGCCGCGAGCATCGCGGCGAGATAACCATAGGGACCCAGGCCGCAAATGACCGCCGTGCAGGCACTCGACGTCATCGAGTGGCGGTGCAGCTCGTCCCGCGCGTGAATGTTCGAGATATGCACCTCGATCTTCACACCCTCGAAAATCTTCAGCGCGTCGATCAGCGCGATCGAGGTGAATGAATAGGCGGCGGGATTCATGATGATGGCGTCCGCGTTGCCATGGGCGGACTGGATCAGGCTGACGAGTTCGCCCTCCATGTTCGTTTGATGGAACGACATCGAAACTCCGAGCTGGTCGGCCAGCGCGCGGCAGCTCGCCTCGATCTCATCGAGCGTCGTCGAGCCGTAAATGTGGGGCTCGCGGATGCCGAGGAAATTGAGATTGGGTCCGTTGAGGATCATGATCCTTGCGGCCATTTTCGCTTGTCCTTCCTTTGTTGCCGACGCCTCTAGCCGCTGAACCACTTGGCCGGGATCGTCACCAGTCCCGGGAATAGCACCATCGCGAACAGGACGATCAGTTGCGCGATCAAGAAGGGCCAGACGCCCTTGATGATGTCCTCCATGCTGATCCTGGAGACGCCGCAAACCACATTGAGCACGATACCGACCGGCGGCGTGATCAGGCCGATCGCATTGTTGATGATGAAGAGGACGCCAAAGTAGACGGGATCGATGCCCGCCGCCTTGACGATCGGCATCAGGATCGGCGTGAGGATGAGGATGGTCGGCGTCATGTCGAGGGCCGTTCCCACGATCACCACCACGACCATGATCGCAAGCATCAGGAGCGTGTTGTTGCCCATGAAAGGCTTCAGCAGGGCGACGATCTGTGCCGAAATCTCGGACACGGTGATGAGCCAGGACGATACCAGCGCCGCTGCCACGAGAAACATGACGATGCTCGTCGTCAGCGCAGAGGAGACGAACACCTCATAAAGCTGCGACGGCTTCAATTCCCGATAGATGCAGGTCGCGACGAACAGCGAATAGACGGCGACGACGACTGCGGCTTCCGTCGGCGTGAAGATGCCGAAGCGCAGGCCGACGATGATGATGACCGGCAGCATCAGCGCCCAGAAGCCGTCGACGACCGCTTTCACCATTTCCGAGAGCGATGCTCTTGGCGGGGGCGTCAGGTTCTCCTGGCGCACTACCCACCACCAGGCCAGGCAGAGCCCTGCCCCGAGCAACATCCCCGGGACGATCCCGGCCAGAAACAGTTTCGAGATCGACACGCCCGCGGCGACGCCGAAAATGACGAACCCGATGCTGGGCGGAATCACGGGCGCGATGATGCCGCCGGCCGCCACCAGGCCCGCTGCATAGGACTTCTTGTGGCCCGCCGCCACCATCATCGGCACCAGCAGGGCAGCCAACGCCGCGGCATCGGCCGCCGCGGAGCCCGAGAGCGACGCAAGGATGCAGGACGCGAGGATCGTGACGTAACCGAGTCCCCCGCGAAAATGGCCGACTGCGACGAGCGCAACGTTGACGATTCGCTTGGCCAGACCGCCCTTGTTCATGACTTCGCCGGCGAGCATGAAGAATGGAATGGCCATGAGCGGAAAGCTGTCCGCGCCGTTGATGACGTTCTGCGCCACGATCTGGGCGTCGAACATGTCGATCGTGCTCATCAGCGCCACGCCGCAGACGATCAGCGCAAAGGCGATCGGCATGCCCAGCGCCATGGCGCCGAGCAGCGAGAAGGTGAAGACGGCAATCGTCATGGCGTGATCCCGGTGATTTCCAGGATGTGAGCGCCGCGCGGCACGATACGGGGAGACAGCATCAGTGCTCCTCCGATTCCCTGACGGCGACCATGTCGGCTTCGCTGGCCTGTCCGGACATGACGCGGAACAGGTCGTAGAGAAGGATCACTCCGGCCGAAACGCCGAAGATCACGCCCACGCCATAGAAGATGCCGAGCGACAGGCCGGTCGCCGGGGCGCGGTCGTCGATATTGATGATCGTCTGACGCCAACTTCCCGAGAGCAGAAGCCAGTCGGCGAACAACATCAGGACGTAGCTGACGATGAAGCAGATGCGTTTGCCGTAAGCCGGTAGCATCCGCACAAGGCTATCGACTCCCAGATGGGCGTGCTCACGCATTGCCACGACTGCACCGAGGAAAGTCAGCCAGACCAGGAGCCAGCGCGACAGCTCCTCGGAGATCGCGATACCGGAGTTGAAGCCGTAGCGCAGCACCACGTTGCCGAACACCAGCACCACCATCACCGCAAGAAATGCGGCAATGATGCCCTTCAGCAGGGTGCAATAGAGGTCGAGAAATCGCGCCATACGTGCCGTCCGGGCAAAGTCGGGTTCAGAGCCGGCCGACTGGCCGGCTCCGCCTCTTGCATGCTGACGAGGTCGACTATTTCACGTCCTTGCGGATGCGATCGAGCTCGTCGTTGAACAGCTTGACCGCTTCCGGCTTAAGATTGGCGGCAATCTTGTCGACGACCGGCTGCGCGGTCTTGCGCATGCGATCGAGCTCTTCCGGCGCGACGGTGTTGTACTGCATGCCCTTTGCCTGCAATTCAGAGAGGGCCTTTTCGGTCTGAAGGCGCGTCTGCTCCTTTTGATAGCCTCGGCTCTCCTCATACGCCTCGCGCATCAGGCGCTGCTCGGTCGGCGACAGCTTGTCCCAGAACGCCTTGCTCACCAGGATGATGTTCAGGGTGAAGGTGTGATTGGTGGCGGAGACGTATTTTTGCACTTCGTAGAACTTGTTGGAGAGAATGACCGTGAAGGGGTTCTCCTCGCCGTCGACGGTGCGGGTCTCCAACGCCGAATAGAGTTCGCCGAAGGCCATCGGAACGGGATTGGCCTTGAAGGACCCGAAGGTCTCGAGGTAGACCGGGTTCGGAATCACGCGAAGCTTGAGGCCGTTGAAATCCTCGACCTTGGTGATCGGCCGCGTGCTGTTGGTGACGTTGCGGAAGCCGAGGCCCCAATATCCCAGACCGATCAGCCCCTTCGACGGCAACGTATCGAGCATTGACGTGCCGAATTTGCCGGTCCCGAGCGCGTCGGCCTGCTCGATGGTCTTCACGATGAACGGAAAGTCGATGAGGCCGAACTCCGGCACGACGGTTGCGAGCGACGTCGTCGAGGCCGACAGCATTTCCTGCGTGCCGCCGCGCAGCGCCGATTGCTGCTGCAGTTCGTTGCCGAGCTGCGAGGCCGCGAACTCACGGATTTTCATCTTGCCCCCGCTCTTCGCCAGCAGGATCTCCGCAAATTTCTGCACCCCCGCGCTGACGGGGTGATCGGTGTTGTTCAGGTGTCCCCACCTGATCGTGCGCTCCTGAATGTCCTCAGCGGATGCGCCGACCGTCAGCGCCACGCAGATCGCCGTCGCAGACAGCGCCCGTACCAACAAGCTCATTTTGACCTCCCTGTTCGATCGGGGCACGACGGCGGCTTGAGCCATTTTTTTCTGCACCCTCAGGTCAATCAAAAAACATAACTACATTTCTCGGTCAAATGATAAAATGCACTTCATCGGAGATTTTGGAATACACCTGTTGTTAGGCGTCTGCTATATTGCTGGTAACATTGATGGTTCAGCCGCCCGCCACGGGGCGTTGCGCGCTATTGCGGGATCGGAGAGTATGACGTCACTCGAGGGGCGCCCCTTGTCGGCGGGCGACAGCGGTTATCAGCGGATTCGATCCGACATCATTTTCGGCGTGCTGACGCCGTCCGGACGTCTCAAGCTCGACGCCATGAAGGAGGACTACGGCGTCAGCATCTCCACACTGCGCGAGATCCTCAATCGTCTGACCTCCGAGGGGTTCGTTGTGGCGGAGGGCCAGCGCGGCTTCGAGGTGGCGCCGATCTCCATCCAGAACCTGCGTGAACTCGCCGGTCTGCGCATCCTGCTGGAGCAGCATGCAATGGCCGAGTCGTTCCGCGCCGGCGACGTCGAGTGGGAGGGCCGCGTGGTGTCCGCGCATCACAAGCTGGCGGCGACCGAACGCACCGTCCTCAAAGAGGGCGACGATCCCGAGCTGCGCAAACGCTACGACGGCGAATTCCACCAGGCTCTGATCTCGAGTTGCGGTTCGCGCGAGCTGATGCAGACCCACGCGGTCGTGTTCGACAAATATTTCCGTTATGCGCTGCGCTACCGCGGCGCAGAGACGATCAATCAGCACAAGGCGCTGCTGGACTGCGCGCTCAAGCGCGACATCAAAGGCGCCAAAACCGTGCTCACCGACCACATCAACGGCTGCGTCGCGCACGCCCTCGCCTCCTGGAACGAGGACTGATCGCCCGGCTCGCGGCTGGAATCGGATATCGGGATGACCGCCGACATGATCCCCGCATATCGGGTCGAGACCGCGGTCGCCGCAGGCGACATCCTCGGCGAAACGCCCCTGTGGTGCGACCGCTCCCGCAAGCTGTGGTGGGTCGACATCGACCGGCGGCTGCATCAATCGTTCGATCCGGCGACCGGCGTGCATCAGGTCTTTCCCTACGCATGCAACTTCCTCGGCAGTCAGGCTCTGACGGCGGATGGCTCCCACCTGCTCGCGCAGGATCTGGGACTTTATCGCCGCGCGTCCGATGACGGTCCTCCAGCCCAGCTCTGCGAGGTCGAAAGCGGCCCCGACAACCGCCTGAACGATGGGCGCGTCGACGCCCGGGGCCGGCTGTGGATCGGCACCATGGACAACCAGCTGCATCGACCGAACGGAGCGCTGTATCGTGTGGAGGCGGACGGCCGGGCAACGCATATGTTCGGCGATGTCGTCGTGACGAACGGCATCGCGTTCTCACCCGACAATCGCACGCTCTATTTCACGGATACGAGGCGATACCGCACCTGGCAGTTCGACTTCGATCTCGATGACGGCGCGATCCGCAACAGACGGCTGTTCGCGGACTACAGCGCCTCCGGGGAGAGGCCCGACGGCGCGTGCATCGACGTCGCGGGCGGACTGTGGACCGCATTCTTCTCCGGCGGCCGGGTGGTGCGCTATCGGCCGGACGGCCGGATCGACACCGTCATTCCGGTGCCGGCGACCAATCCGACCTGCGTATGCTTCGGCGGAGCCGACCTGAAGACCTTGTTCGTGACGACGGCCAGAAAGTTTCTGGATCGTGAGCAATTGAGCCGCGAACCTCAGGCGGGTCACGTTCTGGCCATTGATGGCATTGCACAGGGACTTCCGGAACACCGCTTCGGCAGTTCATCCTGAACCCTTTTCATTGCGACCCCTTGCACGGGCCATCGTGAACCGGCTCCGCTACCATTTCTCGCCGAAGGGACGAATCTCCAGCTCGAAGGTCCAGGCACTCTTGGGTTGCTGATGTATCCAGTAGGATTCGGCGACGCAGCAGCGCCGGAGAAGCCCAAGGCAAAGCCAGAGACAAGGGCAAAGACAAAGCCAAAGGCCAACCGAAGCGCCGCGTGAGATGGCCGCATGGCGCCCGCAAGGTTCGACATATTCCGGGAAATGATGCGACTGGTCTTACCAACAGCGGGCATGAGTTCTCGTTCTCGCGGCGCATTTCGCCCGAGCTTTGCCTGGTCACTCCACCCTCTTGTCCAAGAGGGCGCAGGGAAGGCCGGGTGCCGGCTGGCACCCGCGGTCCGCTGCGCGAAGATGTAGCGCAAAAGAACCGCACAGCAGCATACAGGTGTAGCCAATCACTCGGCCTTCCCTGCGCGATGGTCGGACGGCTTATGCCGTGCTCTCCCGGGAGCCGAACTTTCCTTCTG
>NZ_JBVVPS010000016.1:0-70000 GCF_055811355.1 Bradyrhizobium sp. WSM4873
GCTTTCGAACGAGTAGGTCTTGTCATTGCGATTCTGGCCCTGGTAGTCGTAGGTGCCGTAGGTGAATTTGCCCACTGCCGTAAGCCAGCGGCGGAAGTCGTGATCGACTTCGATCCCGTAGGTATGCACCAGCACGCCGGAGGAGCCGGGGATGGTGGTCTCGGCGATCTGCGTGTCGGTGGCGAATTTCACCGTGGTGAGGCCGCTTGCGTTCCAGATCAGCGAGCCCGAGGTCAGGAAGCCCGCAAGCTGGCTCAGTCGCGGGTCGACATAGTTGCGCGCGGAATAGCCGACCGAGACCTCGCCGGTGAGGATGCGCGAGAATTCGAATGACGTGCCGACCTTGGCGTAGCCGCCGTTTGAATCGCGGAAGTAGCCGTTGCGGTCGGCGGCCTGGTCATGCACGCGGGTGTCGCCCTGGACCTCGACGAACGGTTTCAGGCCCGGCTTCAGTTCGTAGGAGAAGCGCCCGACGCCGCCATACTGGTTGAAGTCGCGGTCATCGTTGCTGAAGGTCGAGCCGTCGGTGAGCTTGGAGTTGGTGTAGGCGGTGCGATCCACGGTGGCGCCGGCCGCGACCTGGAAGCGGTTGAAGGTCTGGTCGAAGCCGACGGTGGTGCCATAGGTGGCGTAAACAGGATATTTCTGCAGGCCGGCCTGCACGTTCGGGCTGCCGGGATTGTCGGTGGCGAGCCGCAGGCGCAGCTGCGTGGTCAGCTTGAGATCGCGATTGACGTCGATGCGGCCGTCGACGTGGCCGTTGAAGTCGGGCCGGTCGACCTCGACCGGCGAGGGCGAGGCAAAGCCGTCGATCGTCGCGGGCATGTTGTTGGTGTAGCCCGAGAACGAGCCGCGCAGATCCGCGACCAGCGCGTGGCGCTCCCAATCGGACACCACGAGCAGGTCGGGCGCGACGACATAGGCCGGCGAGCCGACCGGCTTGTTCAAACGCGCCGGGTTGGTGTCGTAGCCGGTGGAGAGCTCAAGCCCGCCCTTGATCAGGAAGCTGCCGGCATAGTCGCCGACCGCGCCGAACGCATCCTCGTCGAGCTTGAGGCGGCGGCGCAGCGGCTGGCCGGGGACGTTGCCGGCCAGCGCCGGCGGCACCGGCGTCTTGTGCGCGGTCTCGGACGGCGGCGGCGCGATGCGCGGCGGGCCGAGCGTCCGCTCAGGCGTCGCCGGGGGCACTGGCGAGCCGGGGCCGACCGGGCGCTTCGGCTTCGGTTGTCCGGGATAGAGCTTCGGCTGCTGTCGCTTGCGGTTGAGTGAATCGTAGCCGGAGGCGCTGGCGCCATTGGCAGCGGGCAGGCCGTAGATCGGGACCTGATTGGTCGGGTTTGGGTTGGTCGAGTTTTGGCTGTTCGGGTTCTGGCCTGGGCGCGCCGGCGTCTGCTGGCGCTTGCGCAAATCGGCGTTGGGGTCGGGCAGCGTCGGCAGTGCATCCGACGGTGCCTGCGGCACGCCCGCGGTGCGGCGCGTCGGCAGCGTGTCGGGCGAGGCGAAGCCACCGCGGTTGGGACTGAACAGGTCTGGGGTGAGGCTCTGGGCGGCCACGGGGGCGCTTCCGAGGACCGTCAGCGCAAAGCACGGCAAAGCCGCGCGCAGGAAATGCGCGCGCTTGCTCCGGCTCGTGCCTGGAGACGACCCCACGATGGAAGAACTCCAACGAAATCAAACACTTTCGCGATTGCCCCCACCGATCGACGGGAACCATCGTTAATGGAGTTAAAACAACTATGGTTAACGACCGGTTGAGGGTTGGGGCGCCCTCGTCGCCTCGAAGGCCGTGGCGTGCTAAGCAGGCGCCAACGGGCGAACACCCCTCCTCCCTGGACCAGAACATGCCGAGTTCGAAACCGCTGATGACCCAATCATCCGGCCCCATTCCCGACAGCGTCGAATCCGCACTCCGCACGCTGGAAACCGAGAGCGGCGGTATCAATGCGCTCGCCGTCGCCCTGCGCGGCCCGCTTGGCGCGAGCTTCGCCCAGGCGGTCGATCTGATCCGCAACGCGAAGGGCCGCGTCATCGTCACCGGGCTCGGCAAATCGGGCCATATGGGGCGCAAGATCGCGGCAACGCTGGCCTCGACCGGCACGCCCGCCTTCTTCGTGCACACCGCCGAAGCCGCCCATGGCGACCTCGGCATGATCACCACCGACGACGTCATCATGGCGCTGTCCTGGTCCGGCGAGCAGCCGGAGATGAAGACACTGGTGAACTATTCCGCCCGGTTCGCCATCCCGATGATCGCGGTGACGTCAAATGCGGCATCCTCGCTGGGACAAGCGGCCGACATCGTGATCGAGTTGCCGAAAGCGCGCGAGGCCTGCCCGCACAATCTGGCGCCGACCACCTCGACGTTGATGCAGGCTGCGATCGGCGATGCGCTCGCGATCGCCCTGCTCGAAGGCCGCGGCTTCACCGCGCTGGAGTTCGCGCACTTCCACCCGGGCGGCAAGCTCGGCGCCATGCTGAAATTCGTCCGCGACTACATGCGCACCGGCGCGGAGATCCCCCTCAAGCCGCTCGGCACCAAGATGTCGGACGCGGTGATGGAGATGTCGGCCAAGGGCCTCGGCTGCGTCTGCATCGTCAACGATGCAGCCGAGGCTGTCGGCATCATCACCGACGGCGATTTGCGCCGCCACATGCGGCCGGACCTGCTGACAGCGTCGGTCGATGACGTCATGACCAGGCAGCCGAAGACCGTGCCGCCCTCGATGCTGGCCACCGAGATGATCGAGGTGCTCAACACCCGCAAGATCACGACACTGGTCGTGACCGAGGCGGACAAGGTGGTGGGTATCGTGCACCTGCACGATCTGCTGCGGGCGGGCGTGGCGTAGCGCGTCCCTTTCTCTTTCGTCATTGCGAGCGCAGCGAAGCAATCCAGACTGCCTCCGCGGAAAGATTCTGGATTGCTTCGCTACGCTCGCAATGACGGCGGTTAGAGCGGCGCAGGAAATCTTGCCGCCGTCTCCTCCAGCGGCAACCGCAACCCGTTCGCCAGATACGACACCGTGCGGTAGAAGCCGCACAGCAACATGATCTCCAGGATCTGCGCCTCGTCGTAATGCGCCGACAGCGCGGCGAATTCGGCGTCGTCAAGCGACGCACGGTGATGCAGCGCGTCAACGGCGGCGATCAGCGCCTGCTCGGCCGGGGACCAGCACGGCGACGTCGCATCGCCCTGCATGGTGGCACGCACCTCCGGCTCACTCAGTCCCGCCGGCGCGGCAAAGATCGCGACGTGCACGCCCCATTCATATTCGCATTTGTTCAGCGCGCAGGTGCGGTCAATGACGATCTCGCGCTGGCGCAACGAGAGCGGGCCGGGATCGAGCAGGCCGCCGGCGCGAAACTTGTCCCAGGCGCGGGTGTGGCCCGCCATCACCTGGAACAGCAGCAACGGCGGCGCACCGCGCATGATGCGGTCGAACTGCGCCTGGATCTCCGGGGGATAAGGCGGGGTAAGCGGGGCAATGCGCGGTGTGGCCTGGGACATCAGCCGTCTCTCTTGCTACATTTGTTGTAGCGATACGCTACACTATTTGTAGCGACACGCAAGAGGGCGACGATGGCGAAACAGACCTCCTCCAGATCGCGCAGCGTCCGTGGCTCGCGCTCCGGGCGACCGATCATGGCGCTGCTCGACATCCTGGGGCGACGCTGGAGCCTGCGAATCCTGTGGGAGCTGCGCGATGCCCACCTCACCTCGCGCGCATTGCGCACCGCCTGCGACGAGGCCTCGCCGACGGTGCTGCAGGCGCGGCTGGACGATTTGCGCGAGGCCGGATTCGTGGAGCTGGGCGAAGCCGGCGGTTACGGGCTGACGGCGCTCGGGCGGGAATTGTGCGAGACGTTCATGCCGCTGCACCAGCTTGCGGAGCGGTGGAAGAAGGGTTGAGACTGCTGTTCTCCCTCTCCCCGTTCTTACGGGGAGAGGGTTGGGGTGAGGGGCTGCTCCGCAAACAAGGTGAGAGACGGACTCGCCGAGACTCCCCCTCACCCGGATTGCATCTTCGATGCAATCCGACCTCTCCCCGCAAGCGGGGCGAGGTACGATAAGACTACGCCGCCGCCACTGTCAGATTCGCACCGTCCACTTGCACCACCTTCACACGCGTGCCCGCTGGCGTATCGGGGCCCGCGATGCGCCAGACCGTGTCGCCGATACGCATGGTGCCGTTGCCGTCGACGATCGGCTTCTCCAGCGTGAACTCGCGGCCGAGCAGCGCATCCGCGCGCTTGTTGAGGAAGGGGCTGGCGGCAATTGCATCCGGCTTCGGCCGGGCGAGCCGGCGCCATACCGGCACGGCGGCGACGGCGAAGATCGCGAACATCACGAGCTGGATCTGCCAGGATATCGCTGCTCCGAACGAGATCAGGCCGACCAGCAACGCGGCGAGCCCGAGCCAGAACAGGAAGATTCCCGGCGCCAGCACCTCCAGCGCCATCAGGACGAAGCCGAAGATCAGCCAGTTCCAGGTGCCGAGCGATACGAACATGTCGGTCATGACACGACCTCTTTGAAATGGCGCATGCCCTTGTCGGAAAACCGGTGTCCACTTTTCCGGGGCATGCGCTTTACCCCTGCCGCGGCGGCACCGCCGGCGGCGTGCTGCCGGTGGTCGTCGGCACCGAACCGCGACGAGCGGCGGCAGCGGCGGATGCCGCACTCTCGCCGAACGTCGCCTTCGCAATCTCGCCGATGCCGGCGAGCGAGCCCAGCATGCTCATCGCTTCAACCGGAAGCATGATGACCTTCTGGTTCGGCGACTCAGCGAGCTGCCCGAACGCCTTGATATATTTGTCCGCGATAAAATAATTCAGCGCCGCGACGTCGCCCTTGGCGATGGCTTCACTGACCATCTGCGTCGCCTTGGCCTCGGCTTCCGCAGACCGCTCGCGTGCTTCGGCGTCGCGGAAGGCGGCCTCGCGGCGACCTTCCGCCTGGAGGATCTGGCCCTGCTTGGCACCCTCGGCGCGCAGGATCTCGGACTGGCGTGCACCTTCAGCCTGAAGGATGTCGGCGCGTTTGACGCGCTCGGCCTTCATCTGTCGGCCCATGGCTTCGACGAGGTCTGCCGGCGGCACGATGTCCTTGATCTCGATACGATTGACCTTCAGGCCCCAGGGTGAGACGGCGGCATCGACCACACGCAGCAGGCGCTCGTTGATTTCGTCACGGTGCGACAACACCTGGTCGAGATCCATCGAACCCATCACCGAACGGATGTTGGTCATGGTCAGCACCGTGACGGCTTGGGTCAGGTTGGAGACCTCGTAGCTCGCCTTGGCGGCGTCGAACACCTGAAAGAAGGCGACGCCGTCGACCGTCACGGTGGCGTTGTCCTTGGTGATCACCTCCTGCTCGGGAATGTCGATCACCTGCTCCATCATGTTGATCTTGCGCCCGACGCGATCGAAATAGGGCACGATCAGATTGAGCCCGGGGCTCAGCGTCTGGGTGTATTTGCCGAACCGCTCGATGGTCCAATCATAGCCCTGCGGCACCGTCTTTACGCCGGCCACCAGCGTGACGATGACGAGCAAAACCAGGACAATCGCGAAAATGTCGAAACCGCTCATATTTCCTCCAAGGCGGAAAGGATTGTCGGGAAAAGGCCTTTTCCGCGCTGTCATTGGTCGGGATCACGACCCTACCGGTTCAGCGGTCGCGATTCACGTCGGTATCAGCACGATTCTGCACAAGACGCGCTTGGAGGGAACGGCCATGATATGTATTTCCGAAAGGCTCTTGAAACGTGCGGGCGCAAACCTAGCGGCGAAAGTTAACGAATCCGGACATGTCGTCCGTCACAGCCGAATTCATTCGATGACTTCGTTCGCGATTGCGAGCAAGCCCGGCGGAAGCGTGACGCCAAGCGCCTTGGCCGCCTTGAGGTTGACCGTGAGCTCGAACTTGGTGGGGTTCTGCACCGGCAGGTCGGCAGGCCGCGCGCCCTTCAGGACGCGATCGATATAGCCTGCGGCGCGGCGGAGCTGCTCGGCGCTGTCGGTGCTATAGGACATCAGCCCGCCGTCCTCGACGAAACTGCGGCTCCAGAACACCGCGGGCACGTGCGCCTCGGCAATCGCCGCGAGCAGATGGGCGCGGTTGGCCATGGTGAAGAAGTCCGGCAGGATCAGGAAGCCGCCGTCTTTGCGCGACACCAGCGCCGCGATCGTGTCTGCGTCATGGACGGGCGTGGGCTCGACCATCACATGAAGCGTCCGCGCAGCGTCCTCGATCGTACGCAGCATCAGGGGCGCGAACGGCGCGGTGGCGGGATTGTAGACCACGAACACACGGGACGGTCTTGGCGTGACCTGCGTCAGCATCTCAAGCCATTTGCCGGCCAGCGGGCCGTCGTAATCGGTGAAGCCGGTGATATTGCCCCCGGGATGGGCGAGATTCTGGACAAAGCCCTGGCTGACCGGATCGGTGACGACGGCGAAAACGATCGGGATCGTCGTCGTGCGCCGGCGCAGCTCCTCGACCGAGGGCGTGCCGACCGCAAGCAGGATGTCGGGCTTGAGCGCCACGAGTTCGTCGGCGAGTTGCGCGATGCGCGCACGGTCGCCGCCGCCGTTACGCCAATCGATCTCAAGGCTGCCGTGCTCCTTCCAGCCCTGCCCGGCAAGCGCCTCGACCAGGACCGCGCTACGCGTCTGCCCGATCGCGTCGTCCGCCGCAGTGACCGAGAGCACGCCGAGCCGGCGCGTCGCATTCGGTTGCTGCGCCAGCACCGAGGCCGGCAGCGCCGCGGTCACCCCAAGAAGCGCCAGAACCTCGCGGCGGTTCATGGGGCGCTCCTCGGATCCAGGCTCACTAGATCCAGCCCTGGAGCTCGCGCAGCACCAGCGTTCGGATCACATCCATGCCGGGGGCGCTGTCGTTGAGGCAGGGGATCGCGGAAAACTGCTCGCCGCCATTGTGCTCGAAGATCTCGGCATTCTCCTGCGCGATCTCCTCCAGCGTCTCGAGGCAGTCGGCGGAAAAACCCGGCGTGATCACCGCGATACGACGCACGCCCTCTTTCGCCAGACGCTCCATGGTCTTATCGGTGTAGGGCTGCAGCCACTCGTCGAATCCGAAGCGCGACTGGAAGGTCAGCAGCAGCTTTGTCTCGTCCATGCCGAGCCGGCGCCGCAGCGCCTCCGTGGTCGCGACGCATTGGCTCTGATACGGGTCGCCCTTGTCGACATAGGCCTTCGGCATGCCGTGGAAGGAGGCGACGATCAGCTCCGGCGTGAACGGCAGGCTCGCCAGATGCGTCTCGAGCGAGGAGGCGAGCGCCTCGATGTAGGCTTCGTCCTCGTAATAAGGCGGCGTCACCCGCAGCGTCGGCTGCGCACGCAGCCGCGCAAGCACGCGAAACACCTCGTCGCAGACGGTGGCCGACGTCGCGGCGGAATATTGCGGATAGAGCGGTACGGCAAGGATGCGGTCGCAGCCCTTCGCAATCAGTGCATCGACGCCCGACTTGATCGAGGGATTACCGTAGCGCATCGCCCATTCCACCGTGACCTGCTCGCGGTCCGACAGCATGGCTCCGAGCTTGTCGCTCTGCGAGCGCGTGATGGTCTTGAGCGGCGACTCGTTCTTCTCGGTGTTCCAGATCTTGAGATAGTCGCGCGCCTTGGCGCGGGGGCGGGTGCGCAGGATGATGCCGTTCAGCACCGCCTTCCAGATCAAGCCCTGATCCTCGATGACGCGGGCGTCCGAGAGGAACTCCTTCAGATACACCCGCACGCCGCGCGCGTCGGCGGTATCGGGCGTGCCGAGATTGACCAGGAGTACGCCGACGCGCGGCTGGCCGGACTGGGGCAGCGGCTTCGTGGTTTTGAGAGGGGCCAGGATTGTCATGCCTCGTTGGGTCGCGCGTTGCCCCGAGCTTGTCAAGATCAGGCCGGTTTCGCTAGGGTCGCACCGAGGCGGGGAGGAAAGATGACACTCGCGGAATGGTGCGTCTTCGGAGCATTGCTGCTCTATTTGGTGACGATCGTCTCGGTCAAATGGATCAGGTTTCGCGGCTTCGACAATTCGCGGCCGCGCGACCCCGCTTTCTTCGAGGACGCCATCGCGCAGCGCGCGCTCGGCGCGCACCAGAACGGCATCGAGACCTTTCCGTTCTTCGCCTTTGCGGTGCTGCTGGCCGAATACAGGGATTCGCCGCAGCGCCTGATCGACGAGCTCGCGGTGCTGTTCCTGATCGTACGGATCGCCTATGTGCTGACCTATCTCGGCAACCGCCCGACGCTGCGCTCCATCCTCTGGAGCATCGGCTTTGCGATCAATCTCGGGATCTTCTTCATGCCGGCCTTGAAGCGGTTTCTGCCGGTGTGATTCTTTTTCTTCCTTCTCCCCTTGTGGGAGAAGGTGGCGCGAAGCGCCGGATGAGGGGTTCTATCCGCGAACGCAGCTGCAAGAGGATCGCTCGCGGAGACAACCCCTCACCCGCCTCGCCGCTACGCGGCGAGCCACCCTCTCCCACAAGGGGAGAGGGAAAAACTCAAAAACACGTCGTCCGTTCGGCCGCGATGTAACCCAACAACAGGCCTGCACCGAACAGCAGCACGAGCCCGGCGGCGGCGAATTCGATGCCGCGCATGAACAGTGCGCCATTGCCGTCGCGTCCGGCGCTCAGGCGGGCGGCGATGTCCTTGGCGGAGACGGCGACCACCGCGATGGCCGCGACCGTGATCGCTGTGCCGAGCCCCATCAGCAGGGTCGCGGCGATGCCGGCCCAGAACAGGCCTTGGGCCAGCGCGAACACCAGCACCAGGATCGCGCCCGAACAGGGGCGGATGCCGACGGTCAGGATGGCGGCTAAGCCGCGCCCCCAGCCACCGGGGCCGGCGAGCTCGCTCGGCGTGGGGCCGTGGGAATGGCCGCAATGCTCGTCATGGACGTGGTCATGCCCGTGATCGTGATGGGCGTGATTATGGTGATCGTGGTCATGATGGTCATGCACATCATGATTGTGGTGATGGTCGTGATCACCGTGATGCGGCACACCCGCGATCGCGGGCACCGGCTGAACCGCCTGCAGCGCACGGATGAAGGTGCGGCCCTTGACCCAGACCAGGCGCAGGCCAAACAGCGCGATCAACGCGTAGCTTGCGATCTCGATCGCGCCTTCCGCCTTGCACATGGTCTTGGCGGTCGCATTCAGCACCCAGGCCGAGATGCCGACAATCAGGATCGCCACCAGCGACTGCATCAGCGCGGAGGCAAACGACAGCACGATGCCGCGCCGGGCGGTCTCGCGATTGGCGACGAGATAGGAGGCGATCACCGCTTTGCCGTGGCCCGGGCCTGCCGCGTGGAAGATGCCGTAGGCAAAGGAGATGAAGAGCAGCGTCCACACCGCCGAGCCGTCGGACTTCGCGGCGCGGATCGTCGCAGACATCTGGCGATAGAATTCCGACTGTTTTGCCAAGAGCCAGCCGATGAGGCCACTGGCCTCAGGCTCAGCCGCCGGCGCGGATCTTGGGGCGCCGAAAGGGTTCTGCGCGAGGAGATCGTGGAGTGCGGCGTCGGCCGCGGCCACGACGAAAAGAACGCCGGCGCAGACGGCGAGCCCGCGCGCCAATGGCGTGAGTTGCGGCTTCAAGGGCAATCCACCGTGATCTTGTTGGCGAACATCATGCCGAAATTGGTGTTCTCGCCGTTCATGAAGGTCTGCTCGTTGAGCTTCTGGGCACTGGCGGTGCCGTCGCTCGGCCGGTCAAGTTTCATCTGGCAGCCGGCGGGCGCGCCGACCAGCTTGACCGGGTTGTCCTTGGCCATCTGGAAGTCGATGAAGAAGGAGCGGTCGAACACTTCGAGCATCAATTGCTTGGGCTTGACCGGGTTCTTCAGCGGCAGCGTGAAGTGCAGGGTCAGGACCGTATCCTTGTAGTCGAGGAAATAGTCGACTGGCTCCTGGAACCGCTCCTTCTTGCCGTCGGCTCGCGCGAAGGTGAAGTAGGCATATTCCTTCAGCGATTCGACATTGGTCTGTGCCAGTGGAGCCAGCTCCTCGCGGGTGTAGGCGCCCTTGGCCTTGCTCTCCAACCCCTGCACGGCATAGGCCGAGAACATGTCGTCAAAGGTCCAGGCGTGGCGCACGCCGGTGATGGTGCCGTCCTCGGCGTAGAGCAGCTCACTGGTGGCCGTGATCCAGACATGCGGATGCGCCCGCGCCGCGCCTGATGCGAGCGACAGGGCGACGGCAAGCAACAGTCCGAACAGGGCGCGCATGCCCATCAGGCCGCCTTCGGGGCGTCGAGCAGGCCGCGACGGTGCAAGAGCGCGTCCGGCTCCGGCGGCCGGCCGCGGAAGGCCTCATAGGCGGCTTCCGGATCGACCGATCCGCCGCTCGAGTAGATGTCGTCGTGCAGGCGCTTTGCGACGGCGGGATCGAAGATGTCGCCGGCTTCCTCGAATGCACCAAAGGCGTCGGCGTCCATCACCTCCGACCACATGTAGCTGTAATAGCCGGCCGCATAATGATCGCCGGTGAAGATGTGACCGAATTGCGTGGGACGGTGACGCAGCGATATCTCCTCGGGCATGCCGATCTTCTCCAGCTCGCGTCTCTCGAAGGCGCGGACATCCTGCGCGGCGATGGCCGGCTGGGTGTGGAATTCGAGATCGATCAGCGCCGAGGAGACGAACTCGACGGTGGCGAAACCCTGGTTGAATTTTCGCGCGGCCAGGAATCGTTGCAGCAGATCGTCCGGCAGCGGCTCGCCAGTCTGGTAGTGGCGGGCGAACTGCTGCAGCACCTCCGGCCGCTCCTGCCAGTGCTCGTAGAGCTGTGAGGGCAATTCGACGAAGTCGGTGAACACGGAGGTGCCCGACAGCGACGGATAGGTCACGTTGGAGAGCATGCCGTGCAGGCCGTGGCCGAACTCGTGGAACAGGGTGCGGGCATCGTCGGGCGACAGCAGCGAGGGTTCCCCGTCCGCGCCCTTGGAGAAGTTGCAGATGTTGAGGATTAGCGGCGCGACCTCGCCGTCGAGCTTCTGCTGGTCGCGCAGCGAGGTCATCCAGGCGCCGGAGCGCTTCGACGGCCGGGCGAAGTAGTCGCCATAGAACAGCGCCTTGTGCTTGCCGTCCCGCCCCTTCATCTCCCAGACCCGGACGTCCGGATGCCAGACGGGCACGTCCTTGCGCTCGGCGAAGGTGACGCCGAACAGGCGCGTGGCGCAATCGAAGGCGGCGGCGATCATGTGGTCGAGCGCTAGATACGGCTTGATCGCGGCGTCGTCGAAATTGGCGCGCTGAAGGCGCAGCTTTTCGGCATAGAAGCGCCAGTCCCAGGGGGCGAGCTTGAAATTGCCGCCCTCCTCGGTGATCAGCGCCTGCATGTCGTCGCGATCCGCGAGCGCTCGCGCCCGCGCGGGCGTCCAGACCCGCTCCAGAAGGCCGCGCACCGCTTCCGGCGTCTTGGCCATGGAATCCTCGAGCCGGTAGGCCGCGAAGGTCGGATAACCCAGGAGATTGGCGCTCTCCTCGCGCAGCTTCAGGACCTCGACGATGGTCGCGTTGTTGTCGTTGGCATTGCCGTTGTCGCCCCGCGCGGTGAAGGCCTTGTAGGCCTTCTCGCGCAGGTCACGCCGGGCCGAGCTTTTCAGGAACTGTTCGACCGAGGAGCGCGACAGGGTGAGGATGGCCTTGCCGGCCATGCCGCGTTCTTCTGCCGCAGCCTTGGCGCTGGCGACAAAACTCTCCGGCAGGCCCTGGCGGTCGGCCTCGCCGAGCTCCATGAACCATTCCTGCTCGTCGCCGAGCAGATGATGGCTGAAGCTGGTGCCGAGCTGGGCGAGCCGCTCGTTGATCTCCGCCATCCGCGCCTTGGCCTCTTCGGAGAGGCCGGCGCCGGAGCGGTGAAAGCGAGTGTAGGTGCGCTCGAGCAGGCGGAGCTGCTCCGGTGTCAGACCGAGATTGGCGCGGTTCTCGTGCAGCTGAGCGATGCGGCCAAACAGCACGGCGTTCATCATGATCGGATTCCAGTGCCGCGCCATCCGCAAGGAAACCTCCTTGTCGATCTCCAGGATGGCTGGGTTGGAGTGCGCCGAGACGAGGTCGTAGAAGACCGATGCGACCTTGCTGAGCAGCTTGCCCGAGCGCTCCAGCGCCGTGATGGTGTTGGCGAAGTCGGCGGCGGTCGGGTCGTTGGTGATCGCTGCGATCTCGGCGGAGTGGTCGGCGAAGGCCTGCTCGAAGGCCGGAAGGAAGTGCTCCGGCTTGATCTCGTCGAAGGGCGGGGTCGCAAATGGCGTCACCCACGCCTTCAGCAGCGGGTTGGTCTCGGAGTCCGTAGTTTGGCGGGGTTCTGACATTACAAGTCCCGATTTGTGGCTCGATTGTTGCGGCCAGCTATAGCACGCGATGGGGCTTTTTTGGGCCATTTGCCCTTGCTCCCGGCTGCCTTTTCGGGGAGATTGCGGCCCTCCAAGCCTAGGACCCCTGAGCTCATGAACGCGACCTCCTCGTCTTCCCGTCGGATCGTCTGGCCGAGCGTCATCACCGTCATCAGCGCCGCCATCCTGATCGGCGCCGAGGTGTTCGGCGCGGCGTTTGCTGGCGGCTGGGCGCTCGCGATCCTGTTCGGGCTGGGCGAGCAGGGCACGCACATCCTTCAGGCCGCGCTGTTTGCACTCGGCGTGTTCGTGATGACTGCCTTCATCCGCGCCGCTCAGCGCGTCGAGCCGTTCACGAAGCGCGGCTGAAGCGCGTAGGCGTGCGAGAGACACGCGCGCAGAAAACTTAACGCGCGTTCATCTTCCGCGTCGCTCGCGCAACACTGCGCAAGCAGATGTTAGGCAATTCTGTTCGCAGGCTAAAAAATCTCTTGCGAAGCAGAGTCAAAACACTTATGTGCGGATTGCCCAATTTCGCACGTGCCTGTGGTCGTGTGTCAGTCGGTAGGTATCCGGACAAGAGGCCGGACAGCCGCCAAGGGGTGAAGAAGCCGAGGGGCTCTTCGGAAGTGCGGAAGTCGGAAGGCTCATAGCCGGAAGACGAAAGCAAACCCGGAGCGTCCAGCATCTCTCTCAAAGAGATGCCTTGTCGAAGGTGACTTTGCTCTTTGCAACCGTGACTGGCAGCCGGAGGCGAACCGGCGCACCCCGCTCTCAACGGGGGACGCGACTTAAAGCAACGACGGATCGGGCTTTTTTGGTCTCTACCGGCAGTCCAACGCCGGCGCGGGCTACTGAAAAGGCTTGTCCTTCATTGCCAGGTGTGCGGGCGGGAACATTCCCAACCAATCCACGGCAGCACAGTCTGATGTGAGTCTTTGGCTCGTCGCGCCTCCATCGCGCGATTTGGCCGGAGCGCTCTTATCCGACGTCATTTTTTGAACGGATCCCCGTCGCTGGGCCGTTTGGGAGAGTGCTATGACCGACCGTATCCAGGAATTCCTGCGCAACCGCCGCAGCGAGGGCCTCGACACCGAGCCTTGCCTCGTCGTCGACCTCGAAGTCGTGCGCGACAATTACCAGACCTTTGCCAAGGCGCTGCCAGACAGCCGCGTGTTCTATGCCGTCAAGGCGAACCCGGCGCCGGAAGTGCTGGCTTTGCTCGCCTCCATGGGCTCCTGCTTCGACACCGCGACGGTCGCCGAGATCGAGATGGCGCTGGCCGCCGGTGCGACGCCCGACCGCATCTCCTTCGGCAACACGATCAAGAAGGAGCGCGACATCGCGCGTGCCTTCGCGCTCGGCATTCGGCTGTTCGCGGTCGATTGCGCCGCCGAAGTCGAGAAAGTCGCCCGTGCCGCGCCCGGCGCAAAGGTGTTCTGCCGCATCCTCTATGACTGCGCCGGTGCCGAATGGCCGCTGTCGCGCAAGTTCGGCTGCGATCCGGAGATGGCCGTCGACGTGCTCGACGTTGCCAAGCGTCTGGGCCTGGAGCCGTGCGGCATCTCCTTCCATGTCGGGTCGCAGCAGCGCAAGGTGAAGGCGTGGGACCGTGCGCTGGCGATGGCCTCGCAGGTGTTCCGCGACTGCGCCGAGCGCGGCATCAACCTGACCATGGTCAATATGGGCGGCGGTTTCCCGACCAAGTACCTGAAGGACGTGCCGCCGGTGGTGACCTACGGGCGCTCGATCTTCCGCGCGCTGCGCAAGCACTTCGGCAACCAGATTCCGGAGACCATCATCGAGCCGGGCCGCGGCATGGTGGGCAACGCCGGCATCATCGAGTCCGAGGTCGTGCTCATCTCGAAGAAGAGCGACGAGGACGAGGTGCGCTGGGTCTATCTGGACATCGGCAAGTTCGGCGGTCTCGCCGAGACCATGGACGAGTCGATCCGTTACGCCATCCGCACCCCGCATGACGGCGCGGACATGACGCCGTGCGTGCTCGCTGGGCCAACCTGCGACAGCGCCGACGTGCTGTACGAGAAGAACCCGTATCCGCTTCCGGTGACGCTCGAGATCGGCGACAAGCTGCTGATCGAAGGCACCGGGGCCTATACGTCGACCTATTCGGCGGTGGCGTTCAACGGCATCCCGCCGCTGAAGACCTACCACATCTGATCCGCCTCTCGTCCGAGGCCTGACGAACCCGGGAGCCGGCTTGCCGGCTCCCTCCCTGACATTTCGATTTCTGACGACGCCTTGGACCGGCGTGCTTTGCGCACGTCCGTTTCAAGCGGGGACTGACGCGCCATGACTGCTCTTCGGAAGACACAGGTTGCCCCCACCTCGAAAGCCGCTCCGTTCGCGATCCGCAGCGAGCGTGCTGGCGACGTTGCGATGCGTGAAGCGCTGCTCGATGCGTCCTTTGGCGAGAACCGCCATGGCCGCACCTGTCAGCGCCTGCGTGACGGACGCGCACCCGCTGCCGGCCTTGCGCTGGCCGCGATGCGCGAGGGGAAGCTCGTGGGAACCGTGCGGCTGTGGCACGTCAGCGCCGGAGGCAGGCCCGCTCTGGTCCTCGGACCGCTGGCGGTGGACCCTGCCTGCCGCGAGCTCGGGATCGGCGCCGCGCTGATGCAACAAGCGCTGGCTGTCGCCCGGGCGCACGGGCATGCCGCCGTGATCCTGCTCGGCGATGCCCCTTATTACGCCCGCTTCGGCTTCTCGCCTGAGAAGACCGGCGAGCTGTCGCTGCCCGGCCCGTTCGAGCGCGACCGCCTGCTGGCGATCGAATTCACGGCCGGTGCGCTGGATGGCGCCGCGGGGATGATCGTCCCGACTGGCGCGACCCTGCCCAAACGGAGGGTAGTTCGCGGCCTCGAGGCGCGCGCGGCGTAAGGGATTGCCATGATGGCGACAACCAAGCCGCGGCGAGCAGAGATGCTCGCGCGTGCCCTTTGCTTTAGGGTTGCGCGGGCCTGAGAAACGCCCTTTAACCCGCCAAACGCCCCCTTCAGTCGAGGCCCACGACCATGTCCCGTCGCCTGATCTCCACCGGCTCTCCGCTTGAGAAGACCGTCGGCTACAGCCGCGCCGTGATCGACGGCGAGTTCGCCTTCGTCGCGGGAACAACGGGCTATGACTACACCACGATGACGATGCCGGCCGATGTCACGAGCCAGTCACGCAACTGCTTCAAGACCATCCAAGCCGCCCTGCAGGAGGGCGGATTCGAGATGGCCGATATCGTCCGTGCAACCTATTACGTCACCGACGCCAGCTATATCGATGCCCATTTCGCCGTCTGCGGCGAGGTTCTCGGTGACATCAGGCCGGCCGCGACCTTGCTGGTCGTCAGCGGCCTCGCCAAGCCCGAGATGAAGGTCGAGATCGAAGTCACTGCCAAGCGCCGCAGCGCCTGAGCCATCCTCACCATTTGTTCGTCAGCACGTTCCGGAGAAACCATCCCATGAGCCCCGCCTCGCAGATCTACGCGAAGATCACTGGTCCCATCGTCATGGTCGGCTTCGGCTCCATCGGGAAAGGCACGTTGCCGCTGATCGAGCGGCATCTCGATTACGACAAGTCGCGCGTTACCGTGATCGATCCGAAGGACGAGGGGCGCAAGGCCCATTGCGAGAAGCAGAATGTGCGCTTCATCCAGAAGGGCGTGACCAAGGACAATTATCGGGAGTTGCTGACCCCGCTGCTCACCGAAGGCGGCGGCCAGGGCTTTTGCGTCAATCTCTCGGTCGACACCGGCTCAACCGACATCATGGAGCTCTGCAACGAGCTCGGCGCTCTCTATATCGACACCGTTAACGAGCCCTGGCTCGGCTTCTATTTCGACTCCACGGAGGGCCCGGAGGCGCGCTCCAACTACGCCCTTCGCGAAGCGACGCTGGCTGCCAAGAAGGCGCGCCCTGCGGGCTCGACGACGGCCGTCTCCTGCTGTGGCGCCAATCCCGGCATGGTCTCCTTTTTCGTCAAGCAGGCGCTGCTCAACGTCGCCGCCGATCTGAAGCTCAATGCCCCCAAGCCGAAGACCAAAGCCGAATGGGCCGACTTGATGCGACAGGCCGGCATCAAGGGCATCCATATCGCCGAACGCGATACCCAGCGCTCCAAGAAGCCGAAAGAGCCCGATGTCTTCGTCAACACCTGGTCGGTGGAAGGTTTCCTCTCGGAAGGCGTGCAGCCATCAGAACTCGGCTGGGGCACCCACGAAAAATGGATGCCCGAGAATGCGCGCACCCACGAATCCGGGTGCGGCGCCGCCATCTATCTGATGCAGCCCGGCGCCAATACCCGCGTGCGCACCTGGTGCCCGACCCGCGGCGCGCAGTATGGCTTCCTGGTCACCCACAATGAGTCGATCTCGATCGCCGATTACTTCACGGTGCGCGATGCATCGGGCACGGCGGTCTACCGGCCGACCTGCCACTATGCCTATCATCCGGCTGATGATGCCGTGCTGTCGCTGCACGAAATGTTCGGCCGCGCCGCGAAGATGCAGGAGAAGCACCACATCCTCGACGAGAACGAAATCGTCGACGGCATCGACGAACTCGGCGTTCTGCTGTTCGGCCACGACAACAATGCCTATTGGTACGGCTCGCAGCTCTCCATCGAAGAGACCCGCAGGCTCGCGCCCTACCAGAACGCCACCGGCCTGCAAGTGACCTCCGCCGTGCTCGGCGGCATGGTGTGGGCGCTGGAAAACCCGAAGGAAGGCATCGTCGAAGCCGACGAGATGGATTTCGATCGTCTGCTGGAAATTCAGCTGCCCTATCTCGGGCCGGTGAAGGGTTTTTATACCGACTGGACGCCGCTCACCGACCGTCCCGGACTGTTTCCGGAAGATATCGATACGAGCGACCCGTGGCAGTTCCGGAATGTACTGGTGCGGTGAGAGCCGTCACCCAACTCTCCGCTCGTCGTTCCGGGGCGCGCCACTTGGCGCGAGCCCGGAATCCATCAGGCGACAGAATCCGCTGACAAGTGGATTCCGGGCTCGCGCTACGCGCGCCCCGGAATGCAGGGGGCCTACTTCCTCTCGATCGGAGGCGCTATCTTCTCGGCTGGCGCCGGCGGCAATGCTGGTTTGGCCGCGCCGGCAGCCCCTTGCGTCTGTGGGTCGGGCCGCGCGGGCTCCGGAGCGGGCGTGGTCGGCCGGTCGCCGCCGGGCTTGGCTTCGGCAGGCTTGTTCTGGTCGTCGGACGGCGTGCCCTGAAGGGGTTGCGTCGCCTGGGCGGTCTGCATCCGGGTCTCGGCGCGGATTTGCGCCAGCGACATGCCCGACACCACAACGCCGGCTGCGAACAGCGAGCAGGCGACCATCAGGTCGAGCTTCAGTCTGCGCTTGTCATATTGGCCGGGCATGTCGATCACCGCCTTTGTCCTCGGGATCAACTAAATCGCCGGTCTGCGGTTCCCTGCCCGTGGTGGCGGGAACTCGACGCCTGGCGCGCTCAATCCGTGGTGCTGACTTCCCAGGTGGCGTGGCGGACGCCGGGCAGGTGCTGGAGATCGGTCGCCACCGCATTCAGCTCGTTCGGATCGACGGCGCTCGCGACCAGCTTTGCTACGATCTCGATCAAATCATCCCCGGTTTCGACCATTTCGATATCGGCCACCAGATATTTTGCGCCCTCGAGCTTCTCGACGAGCCGGTCACGCATGTCGGGCAAGGCGTCCGGTGCGACCGCGAGTTTGAAGTAATAGGTCGCCTCGGAGGTCTTCTCGTTCAGCGGAATGCGGTTGATGGCGTTGACCAATGGCCGCAACATGGTGTTGCCGGCAATCACGAACACCGTCAGCGCCGCCGCCTGGGCAATCATGTCGGCGCCCGCGCAGGAGCCGACCGCGGCCGAAGCCCATAGCGTCGCCGCGGTATTGAGCCCGCGCACGTCCATCCCCTGCTTCATGATGACGCCGGCGCCGAGAAAGCCGATGCCCGAGACGACGTAGGAGATCACCCGCACCGCGCCGTCGGCGCCGGTCAGGTGCATGGCGAGATCGACGAAAGCGGCGGCGCCGACCGCGACCAGCACGTTGGTACGCAGGCCCGCGGTGCGCTGCCGGTATTGCCGCTCGGCACCGATCAGCGTGCCCAGGACGAAAGCCGTGAACAGGCTGACCAGCGTGTCCGCAAAGTCAGCGATCTGGAAGGTTGTCAGAAACCGCATGGCCCCATCTACGGCCGGAACGATGACAGATCAAAGCTCCAGCAGCCCGCCGTCCCCATTTTCGTCGGCGAACGCCAGCAGCGTCCCCTTGGCGTTCCAGGCGAGCGCGGCCACCGGCGGCGTGCCATTGCGGCGGACAAGGATTTCCGCACCATCCTCCAACCGCACCATCAGCACGGTGCCGTCGCTATAGCCGGCGGCGAAGATGTCGTTCCTGGGGTGGCAGGCGACCACCGACACGCGCGCTTGCAGCGGCGCGAGCATCGCGGGCTCCTTGCCCATCGGCCCGTCCTTGCTGGCAAACGGCCACAGGATCACCGTGTCGGCGCCCGAGGTCGCCAGCGCCTTGCCGCCCGCGCTCCACGACATCGAGCGGACGCGGCCGGGATAGCCGGTCATGCGCATGTGCCTGTTGTCGGCAAGCCGCCAGCCGTGCAGCGCCGATTCGTGCATCGTGGTGACCAGGAATTTGTTGTCCGGGCTGAAGGTGACGCCGAGATGCGAGCCGGCCCAGGGCAGGAATTCGGCCGATCCCGCCATGTTGGGAAACCACAGCGTCGCGCCATTGTAATGGGCGATCGCGAGACGCTGGCCCTTTGGCGCAAACGCAAGGCCGCCAACGGTCGAGGGCACATCGAGCGACTTCTCCTCGCTCTTGCCACTCTTGAAGAAAGCGGTCTTGCCGGCCGACCAGGCATAGGCACCGTCTGGATGCAGCGCCACCGCATCGATCCAGCGCCGCTTCGGGTCAGTCGCAAGCAGCGTCACCTCGCCCTTGGCGTCGAGCGACACGACTTTTCCATCGTCGCCGCCCATCACGAGGCGCTTGCCGTCGGAGGCGGCCGAGAGAATGCCGCCGCTGTGCACGGCGACCTTCCTGATCTCACCCTGGCCATCCACGAACGCGACAGTCTCCTCACCGCCGACGAAGGCGGCGCGGGGCCCAAGGAAATGCACGGAGGTCACGACCATCCCGAGCGCGAGCGGCTTGACGCGCTCGGTGACGGAGACGATCGAGGCGGAATCGGGGTCCGGCGTGAACTCTTTCATCACGAGACGATGCAGCTCTCAAAACCCTGGCGAATGAGATCTTGCGGCAATTCACGCCCGATGAAGACGAGACGACTTTCGCGCGGCTCGCCCTCCTTCCACTTCCGCTGGTGGTTGCCCTCCAGCATCATGTGGACGCCTTGGAAGACGTAGCGGTCGTCGTCGTCGTGGAAGGCGAGAATGCCCTTGGAGCGCAGGATCTTGCCGCCCTCCACCTGCACCAGATTCTGGAGCCAGGGCATGAAGACGTTCGGATCGAGCGGCTTGTCGGTCTTGAGCGACAGCGACTGCATGTCCTCGTCGTGATAGTGCTTCAGGCCGTGGCCGTGATCATGATCGTGATGATGGTCGTGACCGTGGTGATGATCATGGTCGTGGTCATGATCCTCGGCATTCAGGAAGTCCGGCTCGATGTCGAGGATGCGGTCGAGGTCGAAAGCGCCGCGGTCGAGCACGTCCGCCAAAGCCACCGAGCAGCGCTCGGTGCGGTGCAGCTTCGCATAGGGGTTGATGGCGCGGATGCGGGCCTCGACCTCGGCAAGCTCACCCTTGGTGACGAGATCGGTCTTGTTCAGCACGATGACGTCGGCAAAGGCGATCTGGTTCTTGGCCTCGGGCGCGTCCTTGAGCCGGTCGGACAGCCACTTGGCGTCCGCAACCGTGACCACCGCGTCGAGGCGTGCGTTCTTCTGCACGTCCTCGTCGACGAAAAAAGTCTGGGCGACGGGGGCCGGATCGGCAAGGCCGGTGGTCTCGACGATGATGGCGTCGAACTTGCCCTTGCGCTTCATCAGGCCTTCCATGATGCGCACGAGATCGCCGCGCACGGTGCAGCAGATGCAGCCGTTGTTCATCTCGAACACTTCCTCATCGGCGCCGATGATGAGGTCGTTGTCGATGCCGATCTCGCCGAATTCGTTGACGATGACGGCGTATTTCTTGCCGTGGTTTTCCGACAGGATGCGGTTCAACAGCGTGGTTTTGCCGGCACCGAGATAGCCGGTCAGGACGGTCACGGGAATTTTTGGGGCGGTCGCTTCAGACATAACAACTCCGGACTTCGGGCTTTTCGCGCGACGCGAGGCGGGGTGGCCCCTGCCCTAGTGGTCAAGCGCGCTGGTCAGGGCCTTTATATTGTGCCTGACCATATCAATGTAAGTGGGTGCAGGCCCCTTTTCGCCGGTCAAACCGTCCGAAATCAGGGTCCCGCCGACTTTTGAGCCGGTCTCCGCCGCGATCCGCCGGATCAGCCGGTCGTCGCTGATATTTTCCAGGAACACGGCCGGGATTTTTTGGGCCTTGATCTGGCCGATGATGGTGGCGATGTCCCGCGCGCTGGGCTCGGTTTCCGTGGAAACGCCCAAGGGAGCGATGAACTGGAGGCCGTATTCAGCGGCGAAATAGCCGAAGGCATCATGGGTCGAGATCACCTTGCGCCGCTCTTGCGGGATCTTGGCCACGGCCTCGCGGACCTCGCGGTCGAGCGTTTCCAGCTTTTCCAGATAGGCCTTGGCCTGGGCGCGGAAGAACTCCGCATCGTCGGGGTCGGCCGCGGCCAGCGCATCGGCGATGTCGGTGACGTAGATTTTGGCGTTGGGGACGGACTGCCAGCCATGTGGGTCTGCGGCAGAGCCGAGCTTGAGCGGCGCGATGCCGGCGCTCGCGGTGACCACCTGCGCCTTGGATCCAGAGGACTGCACGAGGCGCGGCAGCCAGCCCTCCAGACCAAGTCCGTTCACAACGACCAGCTTTGCGTCCGCGATCCGCTTCGCATCGCTTGGCGCCGGCGTGTAGACGTGGACGTCGCTGTCGGCGCCGACCAGCGTCGTCAGATTGATCCGGTCGCCGCCGACATTGCGGACGAAATCGGCGAGGATCGAAAAGCTCGCGACGACCTTCAGCTGCTCCGCGGCGTGCAGCGGGGAGGCGATCAGCAAGAGCACACAAAGCAGGATGCGCCGCATCGCCGTCACGCTTCCAGATGCCGGCCGGGAAACAGCTGCCGGACGATACCGCCGACGCGGCCGAAAAGGACGGAGACGGTGTAAAGCGCGCTCGCGACCAGGATGATCGCAGGGCCCGACGGCACACGGGTCTGGAACGACAGCACGAGACCTGCATAGCCGGAGACGGCGGCAGCGACGACCGCGATGCAGATCATGACGGTGAGATCGCGCGACCAGAACCGCGCGATGCCGGCCGGCAGGATCATCAGGCCGACCGCGAGCAGCGTGCCGAGCGCCTGAAAGCCGTTGACGAGGTTGATCACGACCAGCGCGAGGAAAGCGAGATGCGCAGGCCCGCCAGCCCGGCTCACGGTGCGCAAGAACAAGGGATCGACGCTTTCGATCACCAAGGGGCGATAGATCACCGCGAGCACCAGCAGCGTCACCGTGGCGTTGAAGGCGACGACCAGCAGCGTCTGGTCGTCCATCGCGAGAATATTGCCGAACAGCACGTGCAGCAGGTCGATGTTGGTGCCCTTGATCGAGACGATGGTCACGCCCAGCGCCAGCGATGCCAGATAGAAGGTCGCGAGCGAGGCATCCTCCTTCAACCCGGTCGAGCGCGCGACGAGGCCTGCGAGGATCGCGACGGCAAAACCTGCGATCAGGCCTCCGGCCGTCATCGCGAACAGATTGAGACCGGAGAGCAGGAAACCGACAGCGGCGCCGGGGAGGATTGCATGTGCCATGGCGTCGCCGACGAGGCTCATCCGCCGCAACATCAGGAACACCCCGATCGGCGCACCCGCGAGCGACAGCGCGGTCACGGCCGCGAGCGCACGTCGCATGAACTCGAATTCGGTGAACGGGCCGATCAGCGCGTCATAGAGCATCGGATATCAAGCCGCCCGTGAACGGGCATCATCGGCCGAGCATGCCGCCGCGCTGTCGTCGAAGGCTTCGCACATCCGCATCGCGGCCAGCAGGTTTTCCGGCGTCAGCACGTCCGCCGTCGGCCCCCACGCCACAGGGCCGCGCGCCAGCACCAGCGTCTCGCTGAAATGGGTGCGCACCATCTCCATGTCGTGGAGTGCGGCCAGCACGGTGCGGCCCTCTTCGTGCCAGTGCTTCACCAGCGCCAGCAGATCGGCCGTGGTCTTGCTGTCGATGGCGTTGAAGGGCTCGTCCAGCACGATCAGCCGCGCGTCCTGGAGCAGCACGCGCGCGAACAGCACGCGCTGCATCTGGCCGCCCGAAAGTGTGCCGATCGGGCGGTTTTCGAAACCGTTGAGCCCAACGGAAGCGATCGCGCGGAGGATCTTTTCGCGCGCCGCCTTGCCGATGCCGCCGAACAGGCCGGTCCCGCGCCACAGCCCGGTGGCAACGAAGTCCAGCACCGAAATCGGGAAGCTGCGGTCGATCTCGGCACTCTGCGGCAGATAGGCGATATCGCGGCAGTCGAGCCCGCCGAGATGGATGCTGCCGTCGAGCGGCCTGAGGATGCCGACGATGCCCCGCAGCAGGGTCGACTTGCCGGCGCCGTTCGGGCCTATCACGGCCAGCAACGCACCCGGTGCGACCTCACCATTAAGATGGTGCACGGCCGGATGACGGTCATAGCCGAGCGTAACGTTGTGGAAATGCAGCGCCGCCATGGTCACCTCATCGCCAGGAAGACCACGCCCCAGAGCACGGCGCAGACCGCGAGCGCGGCCGCGAGGCGGGCGGCCATCGTCATGCGCAGGATCGACCAGTGCGCCGCCTGGGCCGGATGCGGAGAGGCCGCATCGTGGACATGGGCGTGGGTGTGATCGTGTCCATGCGAATGCCCGTGGCCATGGGAATGGCCATGAGCATGATCGTGATGACGGGCTTGGGACGCGGCGGGAACCATGCCGGGACGTTATATTATAACATTACCCCTGTCCACGCCGGGCTCAGGGCTTGCCGATCACCATGGCGATGGCGGCGGCGACGAACGGGAATGGCAGCGAAACCGCACAGCGGAACCAGACGAAACGGGCCGGCATGAACGGAATTTCCCACAAAATCACCCGTTGGAAGGCAAACAGCGCCCAGGCAACGACATAGGCAACCACCTGCGGCACCCCACCGCCTGATTTCAGCGCCACCGTACCGATGGAGAAGCCGATCACCGGGCCGCCGGGGGTCGCGGCCCCGGCGACCACGGCGGTCGCGACCCCGAGCCAGCCGCTGTCCGGGCCGAGCCAGCCGCTGATCACCTCCTGCGGGATGATGGCGGCGATGTAGCCGGAGCCGATCACCCCCAGCGCAATCCGCGGCACGATGTTGATGAAGTCCATCGAGCCTTCGCGCAGCGAGGCCTTGAACACCGGTGGGCCGCGGCGAAAGGCGATCAGGCCGACGCCGAACACCGAGCCCCACAACAGGATGTCGATCAGAAGCGCGGCGCTCAATTCTCGTCGTCCTTGATGGCCGGCTTCGGATAAAGCCGGACGTAGACGAAGCGGCCGAGCGCGCCTGCGAGCACCGGCAACGGCAGCGAGATGACGATGCGCCACAGCGTGAAGTCGGTACCCATGATCGGGATTTCCCAGGCCACTGCCCGGCCATAGCCGATCAGGGTCCAGCTCACGACCATGGCGATGGTGGCACCGAAATCGGCGCCGACCGCGAGCAGCGCACTCGCCACGGGATAGGCGGTGAAGGGACCGCCAGGCAGGATCGCGCCGAAGGCGGTGCCGATCAGAAGGCCTTTCAGGCCCGATTTCGGCCCGAGCGCGCGCGAGACTTTTTCGTGCGGCAGGATCTCGGAGATGAACGCGCCGAGCAGGCAGCCGGCCAGCACGCGCGGCAGGATGCCGCCGAACAGCGAGAGATCGTGGGTCAGTATGTCGAGAACACCGTCGGTGCCGTCACGCCGCCAGACCAGACCCGCGCTCACCGCCACCAGCGCCGCGATGATGATGGTCGACCAGCCGATCGGCTTGCGCACGCGACCCGGCCGTGGCTCGGCGTCCGCGTCCTCGGCGGGCGCCGGGTCTTTCGGGGAGGGTTCTGACAACGGGCGCGTTCGGCTCGAGGGTGATGCCCGTCCTGATTAAGGGCGCCGCAGATGCGATGCAAACAGTACGATGACGGGAGCGATGCGCACATCGCGCAGGGCCATGCGGGCGAATTGCGAATTCCGCACAGCAAAAAGGCGGCCGCACGAGCGACCGCCTTTCGCTATTCCGATGAGGCTTAACTCAGGCCTTGTCGAACAGGGACTCGACGTATTCCCAGTTCACGAGGTTCTCGACGAACGCCTTGAGATAATCTGGACGACGGTTGCGGTAGTCGATGTAGTAGGAGTGCTCCCAGACGTCGCAGCCGAGGATCGGGGTGGCACCGTGCACCAGCGGATTCTCGCCGTTCGGGGTCTTGGCGATCTCGAGCTTGCCGTTCTTGACCTGGAGCCAGCACCAGCCGGAGCCGAACTGGCCGACACCGGCCGCCTGGAAGTCCGTCTTGAACTTCTCGAAGCCGCCGAGGTCCTCGTTGATCTTCTTCTCGATCTTGCCCGGCAGCTTGGTGCCGCCGCCATTGGGCTTCATCCAGCTCCAGAAATGGATGTGGTTGTAGTGCTGGCCGGCATTGTTGAACACGGCGGGGTTCTTGCCGAACGAGCCCTTGACGATCTCCTCAAGGGACTTGCCTTCCCATTCGGTGCCCTTGAGCGCGTTGTTGCCGTTGGTGACATAGGCCTGATGATGCTTGTCGTGGTGGAATTCGAGCGTTTCCTTCGACATGAATTGCCCGAGGGCGTCATAGGCGTAGGGGAGTGGGGGCAGCGTAAAGGTCATGGGTGTTGTCCGCGACTGATGGGGGAACGAGACTTAACGGTCACCCCTTATAGAAGGTTCCGTAGCCGTTAAATACCGCGAATTTTCCAAAAGGCATGGTGCGGCGGCTTGGCCGGATTGCATAAAATCGTCGCAAGGATGTCGGCGTTTCAACCGGGCCGTAAAATCTCATTGCCTTTGAGGTGCTTATGGCCGAACGAAACGCACCCATTGCGCGGAGCTGCGAAAGAGAGAGCGATGAGCATCGAGATCGACATTTTGAACGGCGACGCCTCTTGGCGGATGGCGCAGCCGCTGCATCAGGCGGTCTTCGGACCTGATGTCGTCGGGAAGCAGCCCTGGGCTCACGTCAAATGGGCCAATGCCGACCTGCGCGTGCTGATCGAGACGCCCGAGGATGGTCTCGTGTGCCACGTCGGCGTCTACTTCCGCACCGTCACCTGGAACGGGCAGAAGGTTCACATCGGCGGCATCGGCGGCGTCTGCACGCGGGAGGACCGGCGCGGCCGCGGCTATGCGACCATGGCGATCGACGCCGCGGTGCATACCATGCGTGCCAACGAGGCGGTCCGCTTCGCGCTGCTGTTCTGCGAACCGCATAATGTGGCGTTCTACCAGGCCCGCAGCTGGCTCCCCTTCAAGGGCGAGGTCTATTGCGAGCAGCCGGAGGGGCGGATCCGCTTCACCCACATGGCGCCCTATGTCTGCAACATCGTCAGCGCGCCGACGCTGGGCACGATCGACCTCTGCGGCCTGCCCTGGTGAGCCCTGCGTGAAGGGAGGCTGGTGCCGGCGTTGCACGCCATATAATATGTCGAGCATCATCCAATATTCCGCGCGGTGACCCATGACGATCGACGCCTCCCTGGACGCCGTGCCGCCGCCTGCCCCGGTCGCCTCCCCGATCGCCAGCTTGCTGACGGCACCGATCCTGCCGACGCTGCTGCGGCTCGCGATCCCCAACATGATCGCGATGGTCGGCAGCACGCTGGTTGCGATCGCGGAGACCTCCTATATCGGCCGGCTCGGCACCATCCCGCTCGCGGCGATCGCGCTGGTGTTTCCGTTCGCCATGCTGACGCAGATGATGAGCGCGGGCGCGATGGGCGGCGGCGTCTCGTCCGCGATCAGCCGCGCGCTCGGCGCAGGCGACCGGAGCCGTGCGGCGACGCTGGCGTTGCATGCGGCCATCATCGGCCTCTGCGGCGGGCTTTTCTTCACGGTGACGATGCTCGTCTTCGGCCGCTCGTTCTTCACGCTGCTGGGCGGGCGCGAGCGCGTGCTCGAGGAAGCCAGCGGCTATTCGCAAATGCTGTTCTCCGGCGCGGTCGCGATCTGGCTCGTCAACACGCTGGCATCGGTTATCCGCGGCACCGGCGACATGCGTCTGCCCTCGATGGCGCTGATCGGGACGAGCGCGCTCCAGATCGCGCTCGGCGGCACGCTGGGGCTCGGCCTGTTCGGCGCGCCGCAATTCGGCATGCCCGGTGTCGCCGCCGGTCAGTTGATCGCATTCACCTGCGCTGCGATCTTTTTCCTCTGGTATCTCTGGTCCGGCCGCAGCCGGCTGCCGCTGGATTTCCGCGCCTTCCATTTCGATCGCGCGTTGTTCTTCGACATCCTCAAGGTCGGCGCGGTCGCCTGCCTGTCGCCGCTCCAGACGGTACTCACCATTTTGATCTTCACCAAGATCCTGGCGACCTTCGGCACCGAAATGCTGGCCGGTTACGGCATCGGCTCGCGACTCGAATTCTTGCTGATCCCGATCACCTTCGCCTTCGGCATCGCGTCGGTGCCGATGGTCGGCATGGCGATGGGCGCCGGACAGGTGAAGCGCGCGCGGCGCGTGGCTTGGACCGCGGCCGCGGCCTCGGGAATCACGGTCGGCCTGATCGGCGTCGTCATCGCGCTCGATCCGTCACTGTGGGTTTCGCTCTTCACCAGGGATCCCGGCGTTGCCGCCGCCGCCCACAGCTATTTCCATTGGGCGGGCCCGACCTTCGTGTTCTTCGGCATGGGCGTGTCGCTGTATTTCTCCTCGCAAGGCGCTACGCGCGTCGGCGGTCCGGTGCTCGCCTCCACCGCGCGGCTTCTGATCGTCGCGATCGGTGGCGGCGGCCTCATGATCGCGCAGGCTCCGGCCTGGACCCTGTTTGCGCTGGTTGGCGGCGCCATGGCGGTATTCGGGCTTTCGACCGCAGGCTCGGTCGCCTTGGTGCGCTGGGGCAAATGAGCGCAGGTCATTGCACGCAGGCAGATAAACGCAGGAATGTGATTCCATCCAGCGTTGCACTATCCTGCTGGGCTGCTATGGAGGCGCTCCACTTCGGGGCTTCTCCATGACTTCCAGATTCGCTGCACTCATCGTCCTTCTGGCTGCGCTCGTTGGCGCGACTGCCGCCCGTGCGCAGAGCGCCGACGGGACCTGGCTGACCCAGGCCGGCGATGCCCGCGTCAAGATCAGCAAATGCGGCGGCGGCATCTGCGGCAATGTCGTCTGGCTGCGTGAACCCCACGACACCGCGACCGGCCAGCCCGCCACCGACAGCAAGAATCCCAATCCCGCCCTCGCCAGGCGCCCGATGATCGGCTTGCCATTGTTCAGCGGCATGCAGCCTTCAGGGCCGAACAAATGGTCGGGCCAGATCTACAATGCCGACGACGGCAGCACCTATGCGAGCAGCGTTACCGTGATATCAGCGGACTCGCTGCGGGTCGAAGGCTGCGTCGGCGCGCTCTGCGGCGGCGAAACGTGGACCCGGGCGGGACGCTAGCGCTTCACGCCATCATCGCCTTCAGCGCCGTCGCCGCCGAGGCATAGCCGCCCCGCGCGCCATCGATAAAATGGACGTGATCGCTGCGCAACGCCGACGGGGTGAAGCAGGTCATCATCGCAGCGTCCTGCTGGTAGAGGCCGTAACGCACGATGCCGTCGCGCGCGGCAGTCGCGAGGCGATCGCTCAGCGCCCGTTCGAGCTCCGGCGTACAGTCGAGGATCATGCGCAGGCCGTCGTCATATTTTCGGAAATCGGAGTTCTCCACGACCTGCCGTGTATAGAGCTTCGGCACGAAGCCGCCGACCTTGAGATCGAAGCGCATGATCAGATAGACGAAAAGCGTGTAGGCCAGCGCGCGGGCGCGGCGTGCGAGCAGCGGACCTCCGCGCATGGTGCGCGCCTCATATTCCAACCCCTGCGGCGGCCATGTCAGCGGCGGCCCTTGTGGCGGCACGGGCCGACCGGCGTCCGGGCTGCGCTCGACGAGACGGATGACGTCCTCGATCACCTTGCGGAAGACCCGCGGGTCGGCCCCCTGGGCCGGCATCACCAGCACGGACAGGATCAGGCCGCGCGCAGCCGGAATCACCTCGAAGCGGCAGGACAGGCCGGAGAGATCGGGCTGCGTGCCCGCGGGCGCTTCGGTGATCGCAAACTCGCCGCGCTTCATCGCTGCGTCCGCCCAGGCGAGCCCGCCGCCAGAAAACATCGCATAGGACAAATTGGCCGACGGACCGAAGCGCGCGACGCGCACGTCGAGGCCCTGCGCGCGGATGGCGCCCACCGGCACCAGCGCGACGCGCATCCGCAAATCGAGATCTTCCCGGACCCAGGTCGCGGTCGCAGCCAAAGCCTTGCGAGCCAGTTCGAGATCATTAGGTGCGACCGCAAAACTCGCGCCGTCGCCGCCGAACACGAAGGGAAATTCGCGTCCCTCCAATGCGTTCGTCACGGCCGCGATCACTGCGGCACCGGCCATGTTCACCGCCTTGTAGCGCTGCGCCGCGATGGCCTTGGTCGAATCCACGATGTCGGCAACGCCGACGCTCCAGTCGTCGGGTAGCGGCGAATACAAAGCGGGGTCCATCAGGCTGGTGAAGCCGCGAAAGACCGGAATGCCGCTATAAAAGGCTGATGTCATCGGATGATGCCGGATGGTTGGGACGCGCGTCCAAAAGACATACGTAGCAGGATCGATCCGGGTTCGCCCGGGGGCGCGCCCTCGCAACCATTGGCCGAAATGGACCCGGACAACAAGATGAGGACCGCTGCAATGCCACAGAAGGTCATTGATCGGCATCAAACAGCGGGCCGCAAATGGCGTCTAGTCTCGATGATCTGACATGATTGCGCGGGAACATCGACGTGTCCGACTTCGACGGGAAGGACTCCATCGCTCCGGTAAGCCGGCGCACTGGGCGTGATCCGATCAGCGCGGTGAAGATGCCGGAAAGCCTGACCGCCGCCGTCGATAGTTGGGCCGAAACCCATCACCTGTCGCGCTCAGATGCCATCCGTCAGCTGGTCGAGCTGGGCCTGAAGGTCGCGCCCCCGGCACTACCGCCAGGGCACCCGCTCGCTTCGGATGCCACCAGGATCGAAGAGCTTGCGGTGCATGAACTCGAGGGACTGCTCGATCCTGCCCTATCTGAAGACGAACGCGAGCGCAGGATCCGCCGCCTGACCGACGGCCCGCCGGAGTTCTCACACGAACGGATTGACCTGCCGAAGCACCGGACCTGAATGTCTAGTGCAGCTTCTCGCCCTCGCGCTTACGCGGCGCCGATGAGGGGACGTCGTGGCAGCCGACCAGACGCACGAATTTCTGCGGATACATTTCGTAACCGTGGTCACCGGAATTTTGATGAGACATCGGCTCGCAGTGAACGGCCTGGCTGTGAACGTCGCTTTGCTGTGCGCAAGATGGCTTTGCCGACGCCTTGATCTGGCTCGAAGCGGTCATGGACTGCTCCCTAACGATTAGGGCAGATCGATTGACGTAACCCAATCGATTGCGCGGGATCTTACGACCAAATCCGGATGATGTCATTGCGCCGGATCAATGCAATTGTGGCGGTGAAGTTCCGCCTAGGCCGTGTTGCCCGCGTCGACCGTGAACACGGTACCCGTCACATTGCGACCGCCCTCGCCCAACAGATATTCCACCATCCGCGCGACGTCGTCGGTCTCCGGCAGGCGGCGTAGCGCGCTGCGGCCGGCGATGCGCTTGCGGCTGTCGTCGGACAGGTTGTGCGTCAGCTCGGTGTCGATGAAACCCGGCGCGATCGCGTTCACGGTGATGCCGAGCTTGCCGACCTCGCGCGCGAGCGAACGGGTGAAGCCGGTGGCGGCGGCCTTGGTCGCACCGTAAACCGAGAGGCCGTTATAGCCGGTCGTCGCAATGATCGAGGAGATGTTGATGATGCGGCCGGCGCCGTCGGCCATCATCTGGCGCGCGACATATTTGGTGAGAATGATTGGCGACAGCACGTTGAGCTGCACCAGCGCCTCGATCTCGGAATTGTGCATGGTCGCGAGCAGGCCTTCGGTGCCGAGGCCGGCATTGTTGACGAGGCCGTAGATCGGGCCGAATTCATCGCGCACGAGTTTTGCGAAAGCGGGAATCGCATCGATCACGGCGAGGTCGCAGGCGCGGAAATGGAGACGCCCTTCCGACCCGGCAATCGCCCTCTTGAGCTCGTCGCTCTCGCGCCGCGCCGCCGCGATCACGTTGTAGCCGCCATCGACAAGCCGCTGGCCGATCGCAAGGCCGATGCCGCGGCTACCACCCGTGACGAGAACATTATGCATCGATGCGCGCCAGTTTGCCGGCCGGGGTGACGTCGAGCGCTTCGACGAAGCGGATCACCGCCGGCACCTTGTGGGACGCGAGCTGCGCGCGGCACTGATCCAGGATCTGGTCGCGGATCTCTTTCGCGCGCGCCGGATCGGTGCCATCGGCCAGGATCACGTCGGCGACGACGATGCCGCCGGTGATCGGGCTCTTGCGTGACTTCGCCCGCGACATCCGCACGTCGGGATGACGGTTGATCACCGCCTCGATCTCTTCGGGGTGAACCTTCAGCCCACCGATATTGATGATGCCGCCGCGGCGGCCGACGAAATAGTAGCGGTCGCCGCGCAATTCGACGATATCGCCGCTATCGACATACCCGTCCGCATCGGTGAGCGCGGCCGCGTCGCGGCCGATATAGGCGTGCGCTGTGCGGGTCGAACGGATACGGAGCGAGCCGTCGACGACCTTCATCTCGACGCCGTTGCGGTTGCCGAGATAGTCGGCCGGAAAGCCCTCCAGCCCGTCATTGACGGCAAAGCCGACGCCGGCCTCGGTCGATGCATAGGCATGGCCGACGGAGGAATTCGGGAACGCCGCCTTCAAGCCGTCCAGCACCGCCTGGTCGGCGATCTCGCCGGAGAGGCGGACGTAGCGCGGCGCGAATCGCGCGGCCGAGCCACTCATCAACAGCTTGCGCCAGTGCGAGGGCGTGCCGGAGATATGGGAGACGCCGCGCGCGTTCAGCCGCGTGACGTGATCGCCGAGCGCCTCATGCGGATCGGACAGCACCATCGATCCGCCGGAGAGGACGGCGCGGAGGAATATCTGCAGGCCGCCATAGCGGCGGATGTCGTAGAACGTCGCCCACACTGGCGCGGGCCCCTTCGCGGGGCCCTCGGCAACGATCGCCCCGGTAAGTGCCTCCAACGTATGGCCGGCGATTTTCGGCACGCCCGACGTGCCCGAAGTGAGCATCAGCCATTCCGTGGCGCGTTCGGTCCTGGCCGGCGCGGTGGCTTGAAGCGGCAGCTGTGCGGTGACGACCAGCGGCACGCCGGTCTCGGCCCAGCGATCGGGCTCGTCGGTGACGACGGCATCAATCCCGGCATCCGCCATCAGCGCATCGAGATGCGCGGGGTTGAGATCGGGCGGGCACAGCAGCATGCGGCGCGCGATACCGTCGAGCTCGATCATGGCAAGACCCGACCGGAGCTGGTCGGACAATTTCAGCAGCACCGCGCGACCGGACAGCTCGCCCAAGCGTCCACCCAGGACCGTCTGCGACAGGATATCCGTCAGCGACACGACATCGCGCGCATCCGACAGCGTGCGGCCGGTCAGCTCCGCGCCGAGATGGTCGCGAAGCGCAAAGATCTCACGCGGGGACATTTTCGTAGGCTCGCACGAAATCGCCCACGGTGGCGGGGAACGCTGCGTCCTCGGAGATGGTAAAGGGGTCGACGCCGGTCTCGTCCTCGAGGCGCGCCACCAGGATGGCGAAGGCGAGCGAGTCGAAGCCCGTCTCGTGCAGGGACAGATCGTCCGAGAGTGCGGGAAGCGCGACGTGCTGTTCCTTGGCGATCTGCTGGATCGCTTCAATGACCTTAGACCGTACGGACATGGCTGGCTCGCTTCTGTTGTCGTTCGTGTTCCGGCGGCTCTTGATGACCGCCTCCCTTGGCCGCTTGTTTACCCGACAGAAGTAAATGGCTTCTTGGACAATTCGGATAAAATTGGACTTATCTCCGAATTTTCGGGAGCTAGAGCCGGATCGTACCCTCGTTGATTTGCGCATACGTCTCCGCGTCCAGCGCGACATAGGCGCCGGTGTTCGGGTCCAACATGAACAGCGGGTCGGAGACCGCGCCCGGATCAAACCCCTCGCGCGCGAGCTCGCCCTTTTTTTGCTTGAACGTCTCGGTCGCGTCGAGCTCACGCGAGATGCGTATGAAGACGGGATGAGCATAGGCCGGCAGGCGCTGTGCGAGATGGGCGGGCAGCGCCTCGACGGCGAAGCCCTCGTTTACCACGATCGCGCTCATGCCGGCGCGGCCGTCGGTGCCGGGGATGCTGACGCCGTAGGTGGTGGCGTCGACCACGCCGCTGAAGTCGCGCACGGCGTCATTGACCTCCGAAGTCGCGACGTTCTCGCCCTTCCAGCGAAAGGTGTCGCCGATGCGGTCGACGAAGTGGAAGAAGCCCTTCTCGTCGAGCCGCATCAGGTCGCCGGTGCGGAACCAGGAATCGCCCTTAGCAAAGACATCGCGCAGGATCTTCTTCTCGGTCTCGCTCGCCTCGGTGTAGCCCTCGAAGCGACCGCCGCCCTCATTCGCCGTGCCGATGCGGCCTATGGCTTCGCCGGCTTCGCCGCGCGCGCAGGGAATACAAAACCCCTCCGCATTGCGCAGCGGCGCGCCGTTATCAGGGTCGAGCTTGACGAGACCTGCAGGGAAGCGATGCGCGAGCAGCGGCGGAACGCGGCCGATCGCGCCGGGCTGGCCCTCGACGTTGAACAGCGAGAAATTGCCTTCGGTCGCCGCGTAGAATTCGAGGATGCGCGGAATGGCGAAACGCGCCTGAAAATCGTCCCAGATGTCACCGCGCAGGCCGTTCCCGCAGACGAGTCGGAGGCGATGCCGGTTCTCGTATTCCGACGGCGGCGCCTTGAGCAGGTAACGGCAGAGCTCGCCGATATATTGAAACAACGTGCAGTCGTGGCGCACGACGTCGGGCCAGAAATTTGATGCTGAGAATTTTTCCGCGATCACCACCGAACCGCCGGCGGCGAGCATGCTGCATGGCGCGACGATGCCGCCGACCGAGTGGAACAGCGGCAGGCAATCGTAGAGCCGATCCTGCGGCGTCGCACCGGTGAGGCCGGCGAACCAAAAGCCCCAGTTGAGGATGCGGCGGTGGCTGATGCTTGCGGCTTTCGGCAGGCCGGTCGTGCCGGAGGTGTAGATCAGCAGGGCGCGGTCGCCGATGGTGACGTCGCCTCGCTCGTCCGGCGAAAGCGGCCCGTCATCGAGGGCGGCAAGCGCGACATCGATCGCACGCTCGCAGCGAGCATCGCCATGGGTCCAGACCTTTGCTTCCGTCTTCAGCTGCGGCGACGCGTCGTCCAGCGCATCCTTGCGTTCGTGCACGACAATGATGTGAGCGGGCCTTGCGACTCGGATGCAATGCGCGAGCGACTGGCCGACGAGCTTGGTGTTGATCAACGCCACCACGCCGCCGACGCGGCTGATGCCGAGCCAGGCCGCGACATAGTCGATGCCGTTCGGCATGATCAGCGCGACAGTGTCGCCCTTGGCTACACCGGCCGAGCGCGCCCACCGCGCATAACGATTGATGCGTTTCGAAAGCCCCTCATAGTCGAGGCTCGTGTCATCGGTGGCCAGCGCAATGCGATCGGGTTGGCGCTGCGCCCAATCGTCGACGACGTCGGCGAACAGCCGGCCCGGCAGCGTCTCGATCCGTGCAGTGAGCTCGATCGCCTTCAGCCAGATTTTCGAAGCCGAAGGTGCGCGCCCGGCTTTTGGTGGTTCGATCACGCCGGTTGTCATGCCGTTCATTCTTTCGGAACGTGTCTGCTGTTCCCGGCAGCTTAGCTCGCACGCCCTGCCCAGATGTTAAGAGACAGGGTAAAACCGGGTTAGTGCGCGATTAACTCTAGTCATCCTTTACCAAACCGGTGGGATCGGCGTGCGCGACATCGCAATTCTTGCAATAGCAAAGCCACCTGTCGGGGCGCGTTGCGCGTGTCCCCTCGCCCTGCTTGCGGCGAGGTGAACTGGAGAGTGTGATGATCACCAAGCGACATTTCCTTCAGGCTGCGGCCTCTGCCGCAACCGTGCTCGGCACGCCACGTGCCTTCGCGATCGGGAATCCCTCCTATCCCTCGCACAGCGTGAAATGGGTGGTGCCCTATGCGCCGGGCGGGGCCACCGACGTGCTGTCGCGGCTGCTCTGCCAGCGCCTCTCCGACCGGCTCGGCCAGACCTTCGTCGTCGAAAACAAGCCTGGCGCCGGCAGCAATATCGGGACGCAGGCGGTGATCGCGTCCGCCCCCGATGGTCACACCCTGCTGCTGACCTCGACCGCGAACGCCATCAACGCCTCGTTCGACCCGGCGCTGCCGTATGATTTCGCCCGGGGCATCGCGCCGGTCGCCGGCGTCGCACGAATTCCGCTGGTGCTGGTCGTCAACAACGACCTGCCGGTGACCAGCGTCGCCGACTTCATCGCCTACGCCAAGACCAATCCCGGCAAGATGTCGATCGCCTCATCCGGCATCGGCACCTCGCTGCATCTCTCCGGAGAGCTGTTCAAGTCGCTGGCCGGTGTGCAGTTCATCCACGTGCCCTATCGCGGCTCGGCTCCCGGATTGACCGACGTGATGAGCGGCCAGATCCAGGGCATGTTCGACAACGTTACTTCATCCTTCGAGCTCGTGCACGCCGGCAAGCTGCGCGCGCTCGGCCTCACCACGCGCGAGCGCTCGCAGATTCTGCCGGACGTGCCATCGATCGCGGACACGCTCACCGGCTACGAAACGAGTTCGTTCTACGGTGTCGGCGCTCCGCACGACACGCCGCGCGAGATCGTTGATCTCCTCAACCGCGAGATCGACGCCGCGCTGTCCGATGCGGAGATCAAGTCCCGCATCGCCGGGCTCGGCGCGATCCCGCTGCACGGCAATGCCGGTGAATTCGGCGGCATGCTGACGGCGGAAACAGACCGCTGGCGTAAGGTGGTGGAGCTGTCGGGCATCCGGAAGGAGTAGCGTCTGCACGCGAAGCGGAAGCGCTGGATCCGCGCAGCGCTAGCCTCGCTGATGGCGCAAGCGCTGCGGCGATGCGTTGAACGGATAATACGGATTGAGATCGCAGCTAGCGGAGCGGCCCGAAGCGGTAGCTTGGCACTGCGGCACTGAGGTGAAAGAGCAATCGTACCACTCCCCGCCGCCACCGTTCGCACCGGAATAGACGTGCATGCAGACGGGATAGCGCGGATCGAAGGTCTGCGCATGCGACGGCGCGGCCGTGAGCAGGGCACCGACGGTCATGATCAGGCTGAATAAGCGACGCATAAGAATTCCCCCTGAAAGCCGCATTGCAGAACGCTAGTGCACCTTCTTGTGGCGCCGGCGGGGCCCCGGCGGGGGTTGGTCGAACGCATAGTAGGGATTGACGTCACAGCTTGCCGAGCGACCCGAAGCCGTGGCACGGCACTGCGGCAGTGAGGTAAAGGAGCAATCGAAATAATCGCCGCCGCCACCGCCGAAGCCGCCGGGCATATAGACGTGCATGCACACCGGGTAACGCGGATCATAGGTCTGGGCGCTGGCATCTGCCGCCGCGAACAGCGTAACAATTGCGGTGAGGGTCAGGATCGGCAGGCGCATCGGACATTCCTCGAATCGGTGGCAACGGCACGCGTTATGTCATTTCGATATGGCACAACTGCGCGGCAGAAGCGATTGTTCCTATTTCATACCTCTCCGGCTTGTGACACGCGACGAAATGGGTGAGACATCGCGCCGCAAAGATGCGGAAGTGGAAAGCACCCAGTTTTCCGGCCTGCGCGGAACGCATAACTCGGTGCAGCTCTCCTTCGACAAAGGTCGCAAAGCATCCAGCGCAGGAATCCGTTCGCTGGCCGAAGCGAACGTACTAGTCTTTCGATCACAACGCCGGCCCGGACCGACGATGTTCCAGGGCAATCAACAGGCAAATGGGCTGAAGGAAACGCACTTGCGCTCTCGGGCGCGACTCCGCTGTGCGCGGGGAGAAGATGCGCTGGCCAGGGCTGTGGTGTCAGGGCATGCAAGAGAGCTTCTCGTCTCCGTTCATCCGCTATCCGATCGGCACCTCACTGCTGATGGCGGGCATCCTGTTCGTAGGCCTCGTGGCCTATCCTCTGCTGCCGGTTGCACCGCTGCCTCAGGTCGACTTTCCGACCATTCAGCTCTCGGCTTCGCTCCCCGGCGGCAGCCCCGAGACCATGGCCTCTTCCGTGGCGCAGCCGCTCGAACGCCAGCTCGCACAGATCCCCGGCATCACGCAGATGACGTCGACCAGCTCACTGGGTTCGGCGTCGATCACGATTCAGTTCGACCTCAACCGCAAGATCGACGCCGCCGCCAACGATGTGCAGGCAGCGATCAATGCAGCGAGCGGCCAATTGCCGAAGAACCTGCCCTCGCCTCCCACCTATCGCAAGGTCAACCCGGCGGACTCGCCGGTGATGATCCTGTCCGCGACGTCCGACACGCTGCCGCTGACCGTCGTCAGCGACCGCACCGATGCGCAGCTCGCGCAACAGATCAGCCAGTTATCCGGCGTCGCCCAAGTGTTCGTCGGCGGACAGCAGAAACCCTCCGTACGCATACAGATCGATCCGGCCAAGCTCGTCGCCAAGGGCCTGTCGCTGGAGGACGTGCGCGCCCAGATCGCGGCAGCGACCGCCGACAGCCCGAAGGGCAGCATCGACGGGGCCAAGCGCGCCTACACGATCTACGCCAACGACCAGCTCACCCAAGCCCAGCATTGGCAGGACGTCATCGTCGCCTATCGCAACGGCGCTCCATTGCGGATCCGCGACATCGGTGAGGCCGTGGCAGGGCCGGAGGACATGAAGACGGCGGCTTGGGCCGACGGCAAGCGCGGCGTGTTCCTCGTCATCTTCAAGCAACCCGGCGCCAACGTCATCGAGACCGTCGATCGCATCAAGGCGCAGCTGCCGCGGCTGGTCGCGGCCATCCCGCCCGCGATCTCGATCAAGGTCATCAGCGACCGCACCATCACCATCCGCGCCGCCGTCGAGGACGTACAGATCACGCTCATGACCACTATCGCGCTCGTGGTGATGGTGATCTTCATCTTCCTCCGCAGCTTCTGGGCGACGATCATCCCGAGCATCACGGTGCCGCTAGCGCTACTGGGAGCCTGCTCGCTGATGTGGGTCTTCGGCTATTCGCTGGACAACCTCTCCTTGATGGCGCTGACGATCGCGGTCGGCTTCGTGGTGGACGACGCCATCGTGATGCTGGAGAACATCACCCGTTACGTCGAGCAGGGCGAGAGGCCGCTTGCTGCGGCCTACAAGGGCGCGGCCGAAATCGGCTTTACGATCGTCTCGATCAGCATCTCTCTCATCGCGGTGCTGATCCCGTTGCTCCTGATGGGCGGCATCATCGGCCGGCTGTTCCGCGAATTCGCGGTCACGCTGGCGATGGCGATCCTTGTTTCTCTGGTGGTGTCGCTGACCCTGACGCCGATGATGGCCTCGCGCTTCCTGCGCGCCAACCATGAGGCCCGGCACGGCCGCTTCTACCAGTGGAGCGAGCGGATGTTCGAAAGGGTGCTCGGCGCCTACGAACGCGGGCTCGACGTCGCGCTGCGCCACAGTTTCGTCACGCTTTGCATCTTCTTCGCGACCGTAGCACTCTCGATCTACCTCTTCATCCTGATCCCGAAGGGTTTCTTCCCGCAGCAGGACAACGGCTTCCTCACAGCCGTGTCCGAGATGCCCCAGGACATCTCCTTTGCCGAGATGAAACGGCGCCAGGTGGAACTCAACACCATCGTGCAGGCCGACCCTGCCGTCGATTCGATCGCGATGTTCATCGGCGGCGGCGGTACGGCACTGAACTCGGGGCGCATGTACATCACCTTGAAACCGCTGGAGGAGCGCGATGCCGGCGCACAGCAGATCATCGCGCGGCTGCGGCCCAAGATCGCCAAGGTGGAGGGCGCCAAGCTCTATATGCAGGCCTCGCAGGACGTTCGTCTCGGCGGCCGCGCCACCCGCACTCAGTTCGAATTCACGCTCCAGGACGCTAACCTCGCCGAACTGAACGAATGGGCGCCGAAAATCCTCGATGCGATGAAGACGCTGCCGCAACTGCGCGACGTCGCGACCGACCAGCAAACCGAAGGCACGACGGTTCAACTCAGGATCAATCGCGACACCGCCGCACGCTACGGCATTCACCCGCAGCTGATCGACGACACCCTCTATGACGCGTTCGGCCAGCGTCAGGTCGCGCAATATTTTACCCAGACCAACAGCTATCACATCGTCCTGGAGATCACACCGGACCTGCAAGGCCAGCTCGGTACGCTCGACAAGATCTATCTCAAATCACCGCTTACCGGCGACGAGGTGCCGCTCTCGGTGTTCTGCAACTGGACCAATGTGCCCGTGCGACCGCTTGCGATCTCGCATCAAGGCCAATTTCCGTCGGTGACGATCAGCTTTAATCTCGCCGAGGGCGTGGCGCTGGGACAGGCGACCGACGCGGTGCTGCACGCGGTCCGCGAGATGCGCGCGCCGCCGGCGCTGGCAACAAGTTTTCAGGGTACCGCGCAGGCATTCCAGCAATCGCTCGGCACCGTGCCGTTGCTGATCCTCGCCGCACTGGTTGTGGTCTATTTGATTCTGGGCGTGCTCTACGAGAGCTACATTCATCCTCTGACCATCCTGTCCACGTTACCCTCGGCTGGCGTCGGCGCCGTCGCGATCCTGATGATCTTCGGCTTCGACTTCAGTCTCATTGCCCTGATCGGAGTCATTCTCCTGATCGGCATCGTCAAGAAGAACGGCATCATGATGGTGGATTTCGCCATCGCGGCCGAACGCGAGCAGCATCTCACCCCGGAGCAATCGATCCGCCAGGCGGCGCTGCTGCGCTTTCGCCCGATCATGATGACAACGATGGCCGCCCTGCTAGGCGGCGTGCCGCTGATGCTCGGAAGCGGCACCGGCTCCGAAATCCGCCAACCGCTCGGTTATGCGATGGTCGGCGGCCTTCTCGTAAGCCAGGCGCTGACGCTGTTCACGACCCCGGTCGTCTACCTCTACCTCGACCGCTTCTCCGACCTGCTCTCGCGCTGGATGGAGAAGAAGCCGCAAGCCACCGTCGCGTGCGATGAGCAGAAGGATCACGCGGCGGAATGAGCGCGGCGGCACATATGTCCTGCGCCGGCTACCCGCCGAGCCCCTGCAACACCAGCCGGTTCAGTCTGGCCGCAAACGCCGCAGGGTCCTCCGGCAGCTCGCCGTCCAGAATCTGCGCCTGTTCGAGCAGGAGCAGGCTGAGATCGTCAACCGTCTTGGAGCCGGCCTGAGCCTTCGTGATCGCCGTCACCAGCGGATGGCGCAGGTTGATCTCGAGGATCGGCTTGGTGCGCATGCCACGGTTCTGCTGAGCCAGGATGCGCTCGAGCTCGCGGCTCGGGCCCTGGCTGTCGGCGACGAGGCAGGAAGCGGAGCTGGTAAGACGCGTCGAGGCCTTGACGTCGCTGACGCGCTCGCCGAGCGCGGCCTTGATCATCGCGATGCTGGCGGCCTCGTCGGCGGGCGGCTCGTCCTTTTTCGCCTCGTCGGCCTCGTCGACGCGCGGGATCAGGTCGAGATTGAGATCGCCCTGGCTCAGCGACTTCAGCGGCTTGCCGTCAAACTCCGAGGGCATCGAGGTCCAGAAGGCGTCGACGGGATCGGACAGCAGCAGCACTTCGATGCCGCGCGCAGTCGCAGCCTCGAGCCTGGGGTTCGACTTCAGCCGGTCGATGCTGTCGCCGACGAGATAATAGATCTCGGTCTGGTTCGGCTTGAAATCGGCGATGACGTCCTTGAGCGAGCGCTTCTCGCCCGAGGTCGTGGTGAAACGCGACAACGCGAGCAGCTTTTCGCGGCGCTCGAAATCCTCGTAGATGCCTTCCTTCAGCACCGCGCCGAAGGCCTCCCAGATCTTCGCGAAGTTCTCCGGATCCTTCTCCGCCAGGCTTTCGAGCTCGGACAATACGCGGGTCGCCACGGCCTTGCGGATCTGCGCGAGCTGCGGATTGTTCTGAAGCATCTCGCGGGAGATGTTGAGCGGGAGATCCTCGCTGTCGACGACGCCGCGGATGAAGCGGAGGTAGCCCGGCAGCAGATCGGCATCGTCGGTGATGAAGACGCGGCGGACATACAGCTTGACGCGCCCCTTGCGGTTCGGCTCGAACAGGTCGAACGGTTTGGTCGACGGCGCGAACAGCAGCACGGCGTAGGAGTAACGCCCCTCCGCGCGATAATGCAGCGTCATCGCGGGATCGTCGAAGGCGGAGGCGATCTGCTGATAGGCCTTCTTGTAGTCTTCCGGCGTGAGCTCGGATTTCGAGCGCTGCCAGAGCGCGCTGGCAGAATTGATCTGGCGCGGTTCACCCTCTTCAGGCACGAGCTCGATGGGGAAGAGGATGTTGTCGGAATAAGCGCCGACGATGCGCTCGATCTCGTAAGCTTCGAGATATTTCTTCGCATCGTCCTTGAGATGCAGGACGATCTCGGTGCCGCGCTGCACGCGGCCCGCATCCTCCTCGCTGGCACGCGCGATCTCGAAGCCCGACCCGCCTGTGGACGTCCAGGTCCACACGTCGCTCTCGCCGGCGCGGCGGCTGACCACGACGATCTTGTCGGCGACCATGAAGGCGGAATAGAAGCCGACGCCGAACTGGCCGATCAGGCCGAGGCCATCCTTGGCCTCCTTGAGCTTCGATACGAAGGCCTTGGTGCCCGAGCGGGCGATGGTGCCGAGGTGGTCGATCAGCTCCTGCCGCTCCATGCCGATGCCGTTGTCGGCGATCGCAAGCGTTCCAGCCGTCTTGTTCGGAATGATCCGGATCTTGAGCGCGTCGCCTTCGCCCAGCAGCGCCGGAGTAGCGATGGCCTCATAGCGCAGCTTGTCGCAGGCATCCGATGCGTTGGAGACGAGCTCGCGCAGGAAGATATCGGTCTCGGAATAGACGGAATGCACCATCAGGTGCAAAAGCTCGGAAACCTCGGCCTGGAAGGGCTGCGTATGCACAGCCGTGTCTGACGTCGTCATGCGTTTACCCGGTCAATCGAAAGGGGAAGAAACCCGGGATACAACGCGAGGGGGCGGGGGATCAAGTGGACGTCAGCAATCGCCCTCCGGGGGGAGGGCGACTTGTCCGTGGCAAACGCCGGTCAGGTCACGCAGCGGCCGGGCTGGAGCAGTTTTGCGACCTCGGTCAAGGAGCTCACCATCGGCTCGCAGGCGATCGTCGGCTTTTTGCGGATCTGCTTCTGGTCCGGGAGCAACACCGGCGGCTTGGCGTTGCCGGTCTCGATCACCGCGGGGACCCGCAGCAGCACCGACGTGTCGGTCAGATCGTTCAGCCGCATCGACACGGTGCGGGTCGGAACCTCAGCCTGCTTGATCTCGGCCAGCCGGTCGGCTTTGCTGGAGCGATTGACGTTATGGCCCGGCTTGTCAGCGACCGGCTGCCAGCGGTCGGCCAGATCATGGCCGGACGCCAGCTGCACGGCGCCGACCTGGACGGCGCCAAGCGTCGCGGCGATCGCGACGGCACCTAAAAATACCTTTTGAATCTGTGACATGGTTGTCGGTCCCTCGCCCCATGGCGATCGCGGGAACAACGCGAGGAGGTGACCGGGAGTTCTCAGTCGTTAAGATCACTTAACCGTGTGCGAAAAAGGCACGCCGCCGCGAAAAATTCCCACGAAAAATTTCGCAACCGCCTGGAACGACTTTCGCGGACGGGAGTCGTCTCAACAGCCGGCTATTCCCCCCTGCCCCATAAGCCGGCGACGTAGGGCGCGACTGTGGTGATGCCAGTCGCGCCTTACTTTTGTCTGGCGTTCAGTTCCCCTTCCCCGCGAGCCACTCCCGCCCCTCCCCATAGAGCTTCTCGACCTCGGGCCCGGTCAGGCCCGGCATGTCGCGCTTGACCTTGTAGCCGATCAGCTCCTGCATGTAGGCGAGGTGGCGGTAGCCTTCCGGGAGCGCGGCAAGGGCTTTCTGGTCGAGCTGAAGTGTCGCGGCGGGATCGACCGGGTCGATCCGGTCCTTCTCGTAGATCGGCTGGCGGCGGACGATGCCCCATTTTTCCTGCCGCTTCTCCAGGAAATCGTAGAAGCGCCCGGTGCAGACGACGTCGCAGGGCACGTCGTGCACCGGCGCGCGCTGCGAGATGGTCATCTTGGTCTGCGCGATGGCGCGCGCCCCCTCGAGGTCGATACTGCAGCCGCCGAGGAAATGCAGGATGCGCACGCCCTTGGCGAACCCCTCCTGGCTGACCCGCATGAAATCCCGCGCCGGCCCCTGAAACCAGGTGGCGGACATCCAGCCCTCTTCATGCCAGACCGTGGCAAAGCGCTCCCAGTCGCCGGCGTCCCGCCACACCGCCCAGTTCTCGACGAGGTCGCGGATGGCGAGACGATCGAGGAGTTGCTGGTCCATGAACACTTCTCCGATGGCAGCGCGGCTGCAACGCAGCCGCTGCATGAGGTATGAGCGGCGAATTCGATAGCCGTCAAGCGTGGCAAGCCGGTCAACGAAAATCCGGCGCACCTTGCGGTACGCCGGATCGGATTTCGTCAAATGCCGGTCGCAGTTACGCCGCCGGCACCTTCGGCGCGCGGTTGCGGGAGTTGCGCTGGAAGAACAGCGCCTGGCTCGCCACCGCCGACACCATCGCCGGCTGGAACGGCTTTGAGATCAGGAACGCCGGCTCGGGACGCTCGCCGGTGAGGAAGCGCTCCGGGTACGCCGTGATGAACACCACCGGCACTTCGAAGGTGCGGAGCAGCTCATTGACGGCGTCGAGGCCCGACGAGCCGTCGGCGAGCTGGATGTCGGCGAGGATCAGCCCGGGCCGCTTGTTCTTGGCCAGGGCGACCGCATCGGCGTGGGTGCGGGCGACGCCAACGACATTGTGGCCGAGATTCTTCACCAGGCTCTCCAGATCCATGGCGATGAAGGTCTCATCCTCGATGATCAGCACGTCGGTGGCGATCTCGGCGGCCATCTCACGCCCTGCGGCATCTGCAAGCCGGCGCGTCTCGCCGACGTCGGTGCCGAGAATATAGCCGACCTCTTCTTCCGAGAATCCCTCGAGCGAGAGCAGCAGGAAGGCCTGCCGCGGCAACGGCGTGATGTTCGACAGCCGCCGCTCGGGCGGCATCGGCAGGTTCGTCACCTCGGAATCGTCGTTGACCGAAACGGAATTCCATATCTGGGTGAACAGCCGGAACAGGCCGGCGCGCGGCCCGTGGCTCTCGTCGAGCACCGACGGATCTCCCAGCATGGCTTCCAACATGGCTGCGACATAGGCGTCACCGGAGGACTGGCTGCCGGTCAGGGCGCGTGCGTACCGGCGCAACAACGGCAAGTGTTCAGCAACGAGCTGTGAACGGGACATCCCCACTCCATATATCTTCGGGCCGACCTTGACGTGCAGGCGTTAGGCGGGGGGCCCGGGTTCCCCTGCTGGGTTGATTACGCCTCAGGCGGAGAAAAGTTCCGCATAGGGGCGGAACTTTTTCTCGCAACTCGCATTGAGCCTATCCAGGGAACGGCTCCCGGTTGAGAGAACTTCTCGATTTTACAGCTACTTAACTCGGGGAAACGTGGAACAGGTCATGAAAGATCTCAAGTCTCAAGCCAGCAAAAGCACGACCCCCGGCAAGGGAGGGCTCACTCCGGAGATCCAATCCCGGATCGGGCACCAGCTGCGCGCCATGTACGACGACGTGGTGCGGCAGGGGGTTCCGGACCGGTTCGCGGAACTGATCAAGAAACTTGATGCGCCGGGAGCGGCACCCCAAGTGGAAAATGGTGGCGGCTCTAACGACAACAATGGGAGGGATTGATGCCTCTCACGGACTCCCTGCGTAACGACATCCTGGCGGCCGTGCCCAGCCTGCGCGCGTTCGCCATTTCGCTCAGCGGCAATGCCGATCGCGCCGACGATCTGGTCCAGGAGACGCTGTTGCGCGCGCTCGCCAACATCGACTCGTTCCAGCCCGGCTCCAACCTGCCGGCGTGGCTGTTCACGATCCTGCGCAACCTGTTCCGCTCCGACTATCGCAAGCGACGGCGGGAAGTCGAAGATGCCGAAGGCAACTATGCCAAGACGCTGAAGACGCAGCCCTCGCAGAACGCCCATCTCGAGTTCGAGGAATTCCGCACGGCGCTCGACAAGCTTCCGCAGGACCAACGTGAAGCGCTGATCCTCGTCGGCGCCTCCGGCTTCTCCTATGAGGACGCGGCTTCGATCTGCGGCTGCGCAGTCGGCACGATCAAGAGCCGCGTCAACCGTGCGCGCTCCAAGCTCGCGGCGCTGCTCTATGTCGACGGCGCCGAGGATTTCGGGCCCGACGAGACCATTCGCGCCGTGATCGGCGGCAGCGGCGGCTGACGGCCGGCGTCAATCGGACTGAGACCGCGATGAAGGCGGCCGCTTCCGCGGCCGTCTTCGTATATCTGAAGCGTGAAACTTGATGCGTGCCTGCGCCGCCTCGATCACTCGTCCACGAAGGTCACGGTCTCGGCCACGCTCGCACGCGACGTGCGGTAGCTGTTGACCTTGTGGGCATTGTCGGCATAGCCGAACGAAATGCCGCAAACGATGCGGCGATCATCAGGCAGATTGAAATGGCAGCGGATCAGGCCGGAGTGGCGCGCAAGCGCTGCCTGCGGAATCGTGCCGAGCCCGAGCGCCTGCGCGGCCAGCATGAAGTTCGAGACATAGGCGCCGCAATCGATCGCACCGTAGATGCCGAGCGGCTCGTCGGTGTGGATGATGGCCACATGCGGCGCACCGAAGAAATTGTAGTTCTCCAGCGCCTGCTTCGCGTAGGCCATCTTGTCTCCGCGCGCGATCCCGAGCGTGTTGTAGAGCTGAAAACCGCTCTCGCGACGACGCTCGAGATAGGCGCCGAGATATTCGCGCGGCGGCGGGAAATCATAGTCGTCCCCGAGACCGCCCGAAGCCTCCTTGTAGATCAGCCTGCGGAAACGCTCCTTGGCCTCGCCGCTGGCGATGACGACCTGCCAGGGCTGGCTGTTGCACCACGACGCCGTGCGTTGCGCGGTGGTCAGCAAATGTTCGATCGTCGAGCGATCAACTTCCTTGGCCAGGAAGGCGCGCACCGAGTAGCGCTCGTTGAGCAGCTCTTCGAGCACGCCAATGCGGTTGTTCTGATTGACTGCAGCGTCCATGGATCAGCTCGCACTCTTCTCGTAGGGTAGGCAAAGGCGCATAGCGCCGTGCCCACCGACAGACTTACCTCGGCGCATCTGCATATGGTGGGCACGCTTCGCTTTGCCCACCTTACGAGATGCAGCGAGAGGCTAGATCACCGTCCCTTGGCCGGAATCTTGTTATACGGCACGTCTTTGTCGACGCGGATGTCGCCCGGCAATCCCAGCACGCGCTCGGCGATGATGTTGCGCAAAATCTCGTCGGTGCCGCCCGCGATGCGCATCGAGGGCGACGACAGTAGCATCTGCTGGAACTGACCCTGCACGGTCTCTTCATCCGTGCCGGTGAGAACGCCGGCCGCGCCCTGGAGGTCCATGGCATAGGTCGCGATGTCCTGCAGCATCATGCCGGAGACGAGCTTGCCGATCGAATTCTCCGGGCCCGGCCGCTCGCCCTTGGACAGCGCCGAGATCGCGCGGTAGCTGGTGTATTTCAGCCCGCTCGACTTCACCGCCCAGCTCGCAAGTTTTGAGCGCACGGCGGGATCGTCGATGGCGAGGCCATCCTCCAGCATCAGATTGGAGCAGAACTCGAACATCTCGGGGACGCCGGTCGCAAGCCGCGAGCCAATCGACATCCGCTCGTTCATCAACGTGGTCAGCGAGACGCTCCAGCCCTCGCCGATCGCGCCGAGGCGCTGGCTGTCGGGAATGACGACGTCGGTGAAATAGACCTCGTTGAACTCCTGCATGCCGTTGGCCTGCTTGATCGGCCGCACCTCGACGCCGGGGCTCTTCATGTCCAGGAAGAACATGGTGAGCCCCTTGTGCTTGGGTACATTGGGATCGGTGCGCGCAATCAAAAGTCCGTAGTCGGAATAGTGCGCACCCGAGGTCCAGATCTTCTGGCCGGTGACAACCCAATTGTCGCCCTTCTTCTCCGCGCGCGTGCGCAAGCCTGCGACGTCGGAGCCCGCCGACGGCTCGGAGAACAGCTGGCACCAGATCTCCTCGCCCGCGGCGAGCTTCGGCAAATGGCGCCGCTTGGCGTCCTCGCTGCCAAAAGCCATCACGGTTGGGCCGCACATGCCCTCGCCGATCTGGAACGGCTGCGTCAGCTTGCCATAGACGCCTTCCTCCTGCTGCCAGATCACCCGCTCGATCGGCGTTGCACCCCGGCCGCCATATTCCTTGGGCCAATGCAGGCAGGCCCAGTTGCCTTCGGCCTTCTTCTTCTGCCAGGCCTTGCCGACATCGACGATGTCGTGGTTGGCGAGCCGGATGCGGCCGAGCGAGGATTTTGACAGCTCGGCCAAAAACTCCTTCGGCGCATTAGCCTCGACCCATTTGCGCGCGGTCTCGCGGAATGCGGCTTCCTGCGGGGTGTCGTCGAAATTCATCTTCGAACTCTCCTCTCTCGTGCCCCGGACGCTGCGCAGCGCGAAGCGGTGCGCTGCAGAGCCGGGGCCCATTGCGGCCTCCTGGGTCCCGGCTCTGCGGCGCGGTACTTCGTACCGCACCGCGTCCGGGACACGATCAGCCTCTTCCCTTCGTCGGGATCTTGTTGAACGGCACGTCCTTGTCGACCCTGATGTCGCCGGGCAGGCCCAACACCCGCTCGGCGATGATGTTGCGCATGATCTCGTCGGTGCCGCCTTCGACGCGGGTACCCGGCGCGCGCAGCAGCATCGCCTGGAAGCGGCCGGCGAGTTCGGCATCCTCGCCGCTGACCACTCCGCCCGCACCCTGCAAATCCAGTGCGTAGGTCGCGACATCCTGGATCATCGATCCCGCCACCAGCTTGCCGATGGAATTTTCCGGTCCCGGCCGCTCGCCCTTCGACAGCGCCGAGATCGCGCGCATGCTGGTGTATTTCAGCCCGCTCGCCTTCACGGCCCAGCTCGCCAGCTTCGAGCGCACCGCGCGGTCCTCGATTGCCGGGCCATCGTCCAGCACTAGGCTCGAGCAATAGTCGAACAGCTCGGGGAAGCCGGTCGAGACCGCCGCGCCGATCGCGCTGCGCTCGTTCATCAGCGTGGTCAGCGAGACGTTCCAGCCGTCACCGACCTCGCCGAGGCGCTGGTGATCGGGAATGCGGACGTTGGTGAAATAGACCTCGTTGAAGTCGGAAGCGCCGCTCGCCTGCTTGATCGGCCGCACCTCGACGCCCGGGCTCTTCATGTCCAGGAAGAACATGGTGAGGCCCTTGTGTTTGGGCACGGTCGGATCGGTGCGGGTGAGCAAAATGCCGTAATCGGAATAATGCGCGCCCGACGTCCAGATCTTCTGGCCGTTGATCACCCAGTCATCGCCATCCTTCTCGGCGCGCGTGCGCAGGCCCGCAACGTCGGAGCCGCCGGCCGGTTCGGAGAACAGCTGGCACCAGACCTTTTCGCCGGAGGCGAGCGGCGGCAGATAGGCGCGCTTATGCTCCTCGCGCGCGAACGCCATCATGGTCGGCCCGCACATGCCGTGGCCGATGATGAACATGCGGGATAGCTGACCGAACGGCCCCTCTTCCTGCTGCCAGATCACACGTTCGATCGGCGACGAGCCGCGGCCACCATACTCCTTCGGCCAATGCAGGCAGGCCCATCCGGCATCGGCCTTCTTCTTTTGCCAGGCCTTTGCCACTTCCAGAATGTTGGCGTTCTTCAATTGCGTGCGGCCGAGCGAGGACTTGCGAAGCTCCTCCTCGTACTGCTTGGGCGCATTGGCCGCGATCCAGGCGCGGGCAGTGGCGCGAAATTCAGCTTCCTGCGGGGTATCGTCGAAGTTCATGACGTTGCCTTTGCCTACGCCGCGTTCTTCTTGCGCATGCGGTCGATCAATTGGTCTTCCCAATAAGAGAGGCTGCCGAGCCCGAGCGCCATGGCGTTGGCGCGGCGGTAGTACATGTGGCAGTCGAACTCCCAGGTGAAACCCATGCCGCCGTGAACCTGGATGTTGTTCTTGGCGCAGTGCTGGAACGCCTGCGTCGCGCTGATGCGGGCCGCGGCGGCGGCTTCCGGCAGTTCCGCGGCGTTGGTCGAGAGTGCCCAGGCGCCGTAATAGCTGTTGGAACGCGCCAGCGTCGCCGACACGTACATGTCCGCCAGCATGTGCTTGACGGCCTGGAACGAGCCGATCTGTCGGCCGAAAGCGATGCGGTCGAGCGCATAGTCGCGGCCCATCTCCAGCGCGCGGTCGGAGCCGCCGACCTGCTCGAACGCGCAGAGCACCGCGGCGCGATCGAGCACCTGAGTCAAGATGCTCCAGCCTTCGCCGGTCGCACCCAGCGGCTCGGCCTTGCAATCCCTGAAATTGATCTCGGCCTGCCCGCGGGTCGGATCGAGATTGGAAAGGCTCTTCACCTCGACGCCGCCAGCCTTGAGATCGACAATGAACAAGGAGATGTCGCCGTCGCGCCCGCTCGATCCCGTGCGTGCCGCGACCACCGCGAAGTCGGCGATCGCGCCATCGGCGACCGGCTTCTTGACACCGTTGAGCACGCCATTCGCAGCCGAGAGCTTGACGTTCTTCGGTGAAGGATTGCCCTTACCCTCGAACAGCGCCAGCGTGCCGATCGCCTCGCCCGAGGCAATCGCCGGCAACCATTTCTTCTTCTGCGCGTCGCTTCCCGCGATCAGCAGCGCTTCGGCCGCGAGATAGACGGTGGAGGAAAACGGCACCGGTGCGTTCGCCCGGCCCATCTCTTCGGCGATCACGCAAAGTTCGAGATGGCCGGCGCCGGCACCGCCAAAGTCCTCTGGGATTGCGACACCGAGAAAACCCATCTCGGCGAGGCCCTTCCAGAGCTCCTTGTCGTACGGCGCCTTGCCGTCGAGAACTGTGCGCACAACTTTGGGCGAGCATTTCTCGGTAAGGAATTTGCGCGCCTGATCGCGGAGCTGCTTCTGGTCGTCGGAGAAATCGAAGTTCATGGCGCGTATCCGTGTTGATGATGTCGATTACTTGAGAATGATGACGTCTTGGTCGGGCTTGTCCGCATAAAGCCGCTCCACCAACGCGGCACGGCGCTCCAGGCCGGCGCGCTGGTTGATGTAGCCCTTGTCGGTGAGCTCGTTGCCGTCGATCGAGGGCGGTTCCTCCATCAGCATGGCGCGCGCGATGATGCGACTGCTGGCGCCTTCGCACTCCTTGTTGTGAGCCTCCAGCCCGCGCCTGAAGCATGCGATCACCTCGGGGTGCTTCACGGCGTCCTCGAAGCTCAAATCGGGAGTACCGACGAGTTGGCGGCAGGCGTGCAGGTTCGGCCAGGCGAGCAGGCCGATGAAGGCGCGATCCTGCCCCGCGACCAGCGCATCATGCACGACGGGCGTCGCGGCGGCGATCGCATCTGTACGCAGCGAGCCTACATGAACGAAGGTGCCCGTGGTCAGCTTGAAGTCCTCGACCACGCGCCCGGCAAAGATGATGCCCTTCACCGGGTCGGTGTCGTCGACGAAGATTCCGGCGTCACCGATGCAATAAAACCCTTCCTCGTCGAACATTTTCTTCGTCAGGTCAGGCTGGCCGAAATAGCCCGGCGTGACGTTGACGCCGCGCAGACGCAGCTCGTATTTCGAGCCGCACGGCACCATCTTCAACTCGACGCCGGGGAACGGCAAGCCGATCAGACCGACGCGCTCGGTGTCCCAATAGGTACCAGTCGAGGTCGGCGCGGTCTCGGTCGAGCCCCAGCCGGTGTAGAACACGATGCGCTCGCCGGTGGTCTTCACGGCGAGAGCCTGCATGCGGTCGTAAAGATCATCAGGCAGGCGCGCGCCGCCATAGGCCATGATCGAGAGATTCTTGAAGAAGGATCGGCACAGCGCGTCGTCCTTCTCCATGGCGGCGGCGAGCGCGACATAGCCGGCGGGCACGTTGGCGTAATAGGTCGGCGAGATCTCGCGCAGATTCCGGAGAGTTTCCTCGAATTGGCCCGGCATCGGCCGGCCGTCATCGATATAGAGCGTGCCGCCATCGACCAGGATCGGGTGAAACGCCGCGTTGCCGCCCATGGTGTGGTTCCAGGGCATCCAGTCCAGCATGGTCGAGATCGGACCGCCGGGATCGCGCGGCCGCACCTGCATCATCATCGCCGCATTGGCGCACATCATCGCTTGCGTGTTGATGACGGCCTTGGGCATGCCGGTAGAGCCTGATGTGAACAGCAGTTTGCCGACGGTCTCAGGCGTGATCTTCCCGATCGACGTTTCGACATCGGCAGTCACGGCTGTCGCCGCGAGCGCGGCAAAGCTGACGCTCTCGATGCCCTCGCAGGGCCGCAAGACGTGAACGACGGTGACGCCGGTGAGATCGAGCGCTTTCAGCGGCTTCTCGAAAGTCGGGCCGTCCTGCACCATCACCACGCCGGGCTTGATCAGGTCGAACAAATATTTCAGCTTGACGTGATCATGGCTCATCAAGGAGTAGGCGGGCGAGACCGGCGCGGCCGGGACGCGCGCCTGCATCGCGGCTTGCGTCATCAATGCGTGCTCGATCGAATTGCCGGAGAGGATCGCGACCGGGCGACCATCGAGCGCGAGATTGAGCAGGCCTTGCGTCAGCGCATCCACGGTGCGCTTGGCTTCGCCATAGGACAATTTGCGCCATTCGCGGTTCGGGCCGCCACGCTGGGCAAGCCAGATCCGCTCGGGCGCGTCCTTCGCCCATTTTGCCAGCGAAGCCGGGATATGCGTCTCGTAGGTCTGCAGCGGGATGCGCGACTTCAGAACCACCGTGCCGTCGTTGCGGCGCTCGACGTCGATGTCGCGCGCGAGCCACTCAACCTTGCGAAAGGCGGGCTTCGTCATCACCGCCGCCGCGCTTCCACTCATTTTGCGTCTCCCGGAATTTCTCGTCCTTTACGGATCTTCATTGTCAGCGCCTGATATAGACAGGCTTTCGCTTCTCAAGGAAGGCCTTGATGCCTTCCGAAAACTCCTCGGAGCGGCTGCACAGGACCTGGTTGCGATCCTCCATCGCGATCACGGCTTCCAGCGATCCGGCATCGACACTCATGTTGAGACATTCCTTGGACAGGCGCAGGCCCACGGGCGAGGCCATGATCATCGCGTCGACATAGGGTTCGGCGGCGGCATCGAGCTTGTCCTCGTCGACGATCTCGGAGACCAGCCCGACCGCGAGCGCGCGTTCGGCGCCGATGAAGCGGCCCGTGAGGATCAGCTCCGAGGCAACCGAGACACCGACAAGGCGTGGCAGGAAATAGCTGGTGCCGATGTCGCAGCCGCCAAGGCCGAGCTTGATGAAAGCGCAGTTCATCCGCGCCGATCTCGTCGCGATGCGGATGTCGGAGGCGAGCGCCAGCGCAAAGCCGCCGCCGGCTGCCGCGCCCTGTACCAGCGCGAGGATCGGCTGCGGGCAGCGCCGCATCAGCATCACGATATCGGCGATGCGCCGCTGCGAGTCGAGCGACTCCGTGACACCGGGCGGCTCCTGCTGGCCGGCACGGCGCGCCATTGCGGCCTTGAGATCGAGTCCTGCGCAAAAATTCTTTCCGGCGCCCTTCAGCACCACGACGCGCGTGTCGCGGTTGCGCTGGAGGCCCTGGAAGTAGACGTTGAGCGCGTCGATCAGCGCAGGATCGAGCGCGTTGAGGTATTCGGGACGATTGAGCGTCACGGTGTCGACGCCGTCATTGTGCTCGATCAGCAGCGGTTGGGACATGAGGCGCCTCGTGCTTGCCGCCATTCGCGGTGCCGATTGCTGCGCCCTCTCCCCTTGTGGGAAAGGGCATGTACGCTGCGAACCCGGAATTCGCTTGGGTGAGGGGTCTGTCTCCGCGGATAGAGACCCCTCATCCGGCGCGCTACGCGCGCCACCTTCTCCCACAAGGGAGCAGGAAAAAGAGCCCTACCGCGGCGCCATGCGGATCGCGCCGTCGAGACGGATGGTCTCGCCATTGAGCATCGGGTTCTCGACGATGTGCACGGCCAGCGAGCCGTATTCATTGGCGTCGCCGAGACGCGCGGGATGCGGCACCTGGGCACCGAGGCTCTTGCGGGCCTCTTCGTTCAAGCCCATCAGCAGCGGCGTCAGGAACAGGCCGGGCGCGATGGTGTTGACGCGGATCTTCTGGCTCGCGAGGTCGCGCGCCGCCGGCAGGGTGAGACCGACGACGCCGCCCTTCGACGCCGCATAAGCGATCTGGCCGATCTGGCCTTCGTAAGCCGCGACCGACGCGGTGTTGACGATGACGCCGCGCTCTTCACCGACCGGCTCGATCGTGACGAGGCGCTCGGCGAACAGACGCAGGCAGTTGAAGGTGCCGACCAGATTGACGTTGATGATGCGCGCGAACTTTTCCAGCGGGTAGACCCCATCGCGGCCGACAATGCGCTGCGAACCGCCGATGCCGGCGCAGTTCATCAGCACGCGCGCGACGCCGTGCGCGGCTTCCGCCTTGGCGATCGCCGCCTTGATCTGCTCCTCGCTGGTGACATCGGCGTGGAGCGCGATGCCCTTCACTTCGGCGGCAACCTTTTCGGCGTTTTCCTTGCTCTGATCGATCACGCCGATCTTCGCACCCTTGGCGGCCATGGCGCGGGCGGTCGCGGCACCAAGGCCCGACCCGCCGCCGGTGATGAGAACTGCAACGTCTTTCAACTGCATCGTAAGCTACCTTTTCCTTGGGCGTTTCTTCTCTAGACTTCTGCGTTCTGGCCGGATTATCCGGCCGCGGCAGCTTCCTCGATATTCGTGAGGATGCCGCCGCAGATCAGCGTTTCCATGTGCTTGATGTATTGCCGGCAAACGTCGTCGGTGACCGGGCCGACGCCGGTCGCGCGCGACATCGCGTGCCGGCCGAAGAACAAATGATCGCAGGCGCCGATCAGGCTGGTGTAGAACAGCACCGGATCGGTGGCGCGGAATTCGCCCTGACAGACGCCTTCGGCGAGCAGGCGGCGATGAAAGTCGAGCAGCGGCGCGACGAAGAATTTCGAGACTTCGTCCGCGGAGCCCGCGACGCTCTCGTGCAACAGATAGTGGATCAGCCGGTTCATGTAGGGAAACCGGTGATAGGCGCGGATGATGCCGCCGATATGCAGCTTCAGCTTCGCGGTCGGCGTGATCGGCTGCGCCAGCAGATATTCGAGATTGGACAATTCCGTCCCCGCGTCGCGCTCGAGCAGCGCCAACAGCAGGCCGTCCTTGTTGCCGAAGTGATATTTGACCAGCGCGGCATTGGCGCCGGACTTCTGGGCGATGTCGCTCAGCGAAATCTCGATCGAGGAGCGTTCGATCATCAGCTCGCTCGCGGCCACGAGCAATTTCTCTGCCGTGGAATTCTTTCCGCTGGGGAGCCTGTTCGGTACGCTGGTCGTCACGGAGATCCCTGATTTTGGCGCGAGAGCGGCCGCAGATAAGCCCAAGCAGCGCCTCCCCACAAGAGTTAATTGATCGATTGACTAAACAACCGGTCACCCCTTAAATCCACCCCGACAACCAACCATTCAGAATAATCCAGGGAGAAACCGACATGGCCGAGGCTTATATCGTCGCCGCTGCGCGTACCGCCGGTGGGCGCAAGGGGGGCCGCCTCGCCGGATGGCATCCGGCCGATCTCGCCGCGAAAGTGCTGGACGAGCTGGTCGATCGCACCAAGGTCGATCCCGCGCTGGTCGAGGATGTGATCATGGGCTGCGTCATGCAGGTCGGCGAGCAGTCCAACAATGTCGCGCGCAACGCCATCATGGCCTCGAAACTGCCGGAGAGCGTGCCGGGCACCTCGATCGACCGCCAATGCGGCTCCTCGCAGCAGGCGCTGCACTTCGCAGCCCAAGCCGTGATGTCCGGCGCGATGGACGTGGTGATCGCCGCTGGCGTGGAATCGATGACGCGCGTGCCTATGGGTCTGTCGTCGCAGCTTCCGGCCAAGAACGGCTTTGGCAATTACAAGAGCCCAGGCATCGAGCAGCGTTATCCGAACATCGTGTTCAGCCAGTTCACCGGCGCCGAGATGATGGCCGAGAAGTACGGCCTCTCCAAGGACGAGCTCGACGAGTACTCCTACAACAGCCATCAGCGCGCGATCGCGGCAACGCAGGCCGGCCACTTCAAGAAGGAGATCGTGCCGCTCGAGATCACCCGCGCCGACGGCTCCAAGGACACCCACCACATCGACGAGGGCATCCGCTTCGACGCCACGCTCGACGGCATCAAGGGCGTCAAGCTGATCGCCGAGAACGGCAAGCTCTCCGCGGCCAGCGCCAGCCAGATCTGCGACGGCGCCTCCGGCGTGATGGTGGTGAACGAGCGCGGCCTGAAGCAGCTCGGCGTGAAGCCGCTGGCGCGCGTCCACCACATGACCATGATGGGCGGCGATCCCGTGATCATGCTCGACGCACCGCTGCACGCCACCAAGCGCGCGCTGGAAAAGGCCGGCATGACGATCGACGACATCGACCTGTTCGAGGTCAACGAGGCCTTTGCCTCGGTGCCGACCGGGTGGCTGAAGACCACCGGCGCCGATCCGGAACGTCTCAACGTCAATGGCGGCGCCATCGCGCTCGGCCATCCGCTCGGCGGCTCCGGCACCAAGCTGATGACGACGCTCGTTCACGCCCTGCATCAGCGCGGCAAGCGCTATGGCTTGCAGACCATGTGCGAAGGTGGCGGCATGGCGAACGTGACGATCGTGGAGCGGCTGTAAACCCGCATTGCATCGCTCAGGCATTCCCACATGAAGGGTCGTCCCGGCGCAGGCCGAGACCCATAACCACAGAAGTTTGTGGTTAGGACTAGCTGGGCGACATCGCGTTTCGACAATCTGGATTGGTGGTTATGGATCCCGGCCCCCCGTGCGCAATTGCGCACTAGGCCGGGATGACACCTTATCTTGTTGAGAGATCTCGACCATGACGCATCCGTCCGTCTACGCAAAGTCCACGCCCAAAAAGATCGCCTACCAGATGGCCGGGACCGGCAAGGCGATCACCTATCGCGAGCTCGAGGAGCTCTCGAACCAGGGCGCGCACCTGTTCCGCTCGCTCGGGCTGAAGGCCGGCGACCACATCGCGCTGCTGATGGAGAACCGGCTCGCCTTCATGGAGATCTGCTGGGCGGCGCAACGCAGCGGGCTCTACTACACCGCGATCAGCCGCTATTTGAAGCAGGACGAGATCGACTACATCATCGCCGATTGCGGCGCCAAGGTCGTGATTACGACACCGAAATGCGCCGACCAGATCAAGGCCCTGATCAAGGGTGCGCCCGGCGAGCCGGTCTTCTACATGATGGACGAGCCGCAAGCCGGCTTCCGCTCCTATGACAAGGAAGCGGCCGCGCAGCCGACAACCCCGATCGCCGACGAGGTCGCCGGCTACGACATGCTGTATTCGTCAGGCACCACCGGCCGGCCCAAGGGCATCAAGAAGGCGTTCGAGGGCAAGCCGATCGACGAGCCGAACGCGTTTCTGCGCGTGCTCTGCGCCGGCATGTGCGGCATGAACGCCGAGACGACTTATCTCTCACCGGCACCGCTCTATCACGCCGCTCCCTTGCGCTTCAACATGATGGCGGTCGTGCTCGGCGGCACTTCCATCATCATGGAGCACTTTGACGCCGAAGATTTCCTGAAGCTGGTCGAAACGTACAACGTAACGCAGGCGCAGCTCGTACCGACCATGTTCGTGCGCATGCTCAAGCTGCCGGACGAGGTCCGCAACCGCTACGACGTCTCGACGCTCAAGGGCGCGATCCACGCCGCCGCGCCCTGCCCGGTCGAGGTCAAGGCCAAGATGATTGAATGGTGGGGGCCGATCCTGATCGAGTACTACGCGGGTTCCGAAGGCAACGGCGTCACCGTCTGCAACTCGAAAGAATGGCTGGAGCACCGCGGCAGCGTCGGGCGCGCCGTGGTCGGCAAGATCAAGATCCTGGACGAGAACGACGATGAGCAGCCGACGGGCGAGATCGGCACGGTCTATTTCGCCGATGCGCCTGTTTTCACCTATCACAACGATCCCGAGAAGACGAAGAAGGCCTACAACGCAAAAGGCTGGTCGACGCTCGGCGACGTCGGCTATCTCGACAGAGACGGCTTCCTCTTTCTCACCGACCGCAAGTCCTACATGATCATCTCGGGCGGCGTGAACATCTACCCGCAGGAAACCGAGGACGTGCTCATCACCCACCCCGAGGTCGCCGACGTCGCCGTGTTCGGTGTGCCGAACGAGGAGATGGGCGAAGAGGTCAAAGCGGTGGTGCAGCCGCACGATCCCAAGCGCGCCGGCAAGGAGCTCGAGGCCGACCTGATCGCCTACTGCAAGAGCCGCCTCTCGACGATCAAATGCCCGCGCTCGATCGATTTCGAAGCCGAGCTGCCGCGCACGCCAACCGGCAAGCTGGTGAAGCGGCATCTGCGCGACAAATATTGGCCGAAGGCGGCGGCGAAGATCTAGCCCGCGGCGTCATCGCCTCAGTCGAAGAAGCTCGGCGTGTGGTTCACCAGCGCGCCTTCGATCTCCAGCATCTTCAGCTTCGTCACCACGCCGCCATTCGCGGAGAAGCCGCCGGGCTTGTTGCCGGCCGCCAGCACGCGATGGCAGGGCACGACGATCGGGCAGGGATTGCGGCCGAGCGCCTGGCCGACGTCGCGCGACAGCTCGACACCGCCGAGCTGCTTGGCGATGTCGCCATAGGTGACGGTCTTGCCCGGCGGAATGGTGCGGGCGATCGCGTAGACGCCGCGGTTGAAGTCGGGCACCCCGTCGAGATCGAGCGGGATGTCGGTGAGGTCATCCGGCTCGCCGGCGAGCAGCTTTGTAATGCGGTCGATTGCCTGCTGCACTTCGGCGGTCGGCTCGGCTTCGCTGGCGTCGGCATGGCGCTGGCAGATGCGGGTGCGGATCTTCTGCTCCCCGCCCATCGGCAGTTGCGTGCCGTTGATGCCGCGCGGACCCCAGGCAATGGCGCATAGGCCGATCTTGCTATCGAACAGGGCAAAATGCTGGTCGGTCATGGTTCGGTCCCTGGCTTGCGCTTCCTCGCAGGCCCCCAATGTGAACTGAGCTCAAATCTAGGCTTGGAAATAGTTGCGATCCACCCGGTTTCGGGGAATCTTGCACAGGAGTTCCGCCTCCCCGTTTCGCGAGCCCGCAATGCAAAGCCTCCACGTCAACGGATACGACATGCCCTATCTCGACGTGGGCGAAGACCGGGACCGGCCGCCGCTGGTTTGCGTGCATGGTTCGCTCAACGACTTCCGTGTCTGGGGCTGCGTGCTCGGGCCGCTGACGCAGCGGCACCGGCTGATCTGCGTTAGCCTGCGGCACTTCTTCCCGGCGCGATGGGATGGCGTCGGCGACACCTATTCGATCGTCCAGCATGTCGACGACGTCATCGCCTTCATCGACAAGCTCGACCTCGGCCCGGTCGATTTGATGGGCCATTCCCGCGGCGGGCACATCAGCTTCCGCGTCGCGCAGCGGCGGCCGAATTTGCTCCGGCGGCTGGTGCTGGCCGAGCCCGGCGGCGAGCTCGATGCGAGCCTCGATCCCGACTACGCCGGCGGCCCCTCGCCGCTGCTGGCGCGGTTCACGGCCTCGGCCGAGAAGATCGCGGCCGGTGACATCGACGGCGGCCTCGCGGTCTTCGTCGACACGCTGGAAGGCGCCGGCACCTGGCCGCGGCTGCCGGCGCTGGTGAAGCAGAATCTGCGCGACAATGCTTTCACGCTGATCGGCCAGGTCCGCGACAACCGCCCGCCGTTCTCGAAGGCGGACGCGGAGTCCATCAAGATGCCGACGCTGTTCGTCCTGGGCGCGCGGACCAAGGGCCTGCTGCCGAAGGTGCTGCATGCGCTGGCGGCGCATGTGCCGTATTCCAGGACGGCGGTCATCCCGAACGCAACGCACCCGATGTTCGAGCAGGCGCCGCAGAAATACTCCGAAGTGGTGCTGGATTTTCTGGCGGGCTGATCATGCAGACATTTCACGTCAGTGGTTACGACATGGCCTATCTCGAAGTCGGCGAGGGGCCGCCGCTGGTCTGCGTGCACGGCACGCTCGGCGATTTCCGCACCTGGTATTCAGTGCTCGGTCCGCTGTCGAAATCGCATCGCGTGATCTCGGTGAGCCTGCGGCATTTCTTTCCCGAGCATTGGGATGCCGTCGGCGACGACTACAAGATGGCCCAGCACGTCGCCGACGTGATCGCTTTCATCGAGCAGGTCGAACCCACGCCGGTCGATTTGATGGGCCATTCGCGCGGCGGCCACATCGCGTTTCGCGTGGCGCAGTCGCGGCCGGATCTGTTGCGAAAGCTGGTGCTGGCCGAGCCCGGGGGCGATCTCGATGCGAGCCTGCCGGTGCCTGCGGGCACGCCCACGCACCTGCCGCTGGCCGCGCGCACGGCGCGCTCGGTCGAGATGATCCGCGCCGGCGACATCGAGGGCGCGCTGCAGAACTTCTACGAAGGCATCGAAGGCGACGGCTCGTGGCGGCGCGTGCCGGCGGCGGCGAAGCAGCAATTGCGCGACAACGCCATCACCTTCCTCGGCCAGGTCAACGAGCAGCGCAGGCCCTACACGCTCGCGGACGCGCAGGCGATCAGGGCCCCGACGCTCCTGATCGGCGGCGGCGCGACGACGGGGAGCCTTTCGGTGATGTGGCGCGTGCTGGCCGAGCACATCGCCGGGGCCAAGACGGCCGTGATCCCCGATGCCGGCCACTGGATGTTCGAGCAGGCGCCGCTGGAGTTCGGCGAGGCGGTGGACGCGTTTTTGGGGGAGTAAACGCCTCACGCTTTTTTCCTCGAAAACAACCCCATGCACAGTAGCCGAGCCTAGCAATATCAATGGCTTGGTGGGGCGCAAAAGCGGGCCCGACGCTCCATTGGCCGCGCTTGACGTCCTTATCCTCTCGCCGTATCCTTGAATACGGAATTCCGTATTCTCTCTCATGGTTCTCGGAGCTACCGGCGTGATCCCTCTCGACCCGCTTCCGAACCTGATCGACCAGGTCTATGCGCGGATTCTGGAGGCGATCTCCGACCGCACGCTGCAGCCCGGCCAGCGCATCCGGCAGAACGAGCTTGCCGACAGGCTCGGCGTGTCGCGCCAGCCGGTGTCGCATGCGCTGCACCTGTTGCACCGGCAGGGACTCGTCGCCGAAAGCGGCCGGCGCGGCTTTGAAGTCACCCAGCTCGATCCCGCACGCATCCGCCAGCTCTACGAGGTGCGCGGCGCGATCGATGCGCTGGCAGCGCGGCTAGCCGGCGAACGCGCGGCAAGCGATGCGGCGGGACGCGCGCGGCTGGAGGCGGCGCTCGCCGCCGGGCGCGGGATCGACGGCAAGACCACGCTCGCCGAGCTGATCGCGCTCGACGTCGCGTTTCATCGCGCGATCTATCGGCTCTCCGGCAATCCCGTGATCGAGGAGACGATTACTCCGCAATGGCCGCATATGCGCCGCTCGATGGCGACGGTGCTGTCCGAGCTGGATTATCGCGGCAGCGCCTGGGTCGAGCATGCCGACATTGCCGGCCATATTTTAGCAAGCGATGCGAAGGCGGCCGAACGCGCGGCGCTTGCGCACGCGCAGACGGCGGGACGGATGACCGAGGAGAGACTGAGGGCGACGGAAGAGGCGGCGTAGCCGCCCACGTTGTCGTTCCGGGGCGATGCGCAGCATCGAGCCCGGAATCCATCGGACGGCCTACGCTGCGGAGAAATGGATTCCGGGCTCACGCTTCGCGTGCCCCGGAATGACAACAAAACAAACCAAAAGGAGGACGCGCCGTGAAACTGTCCCAGGAGCAATTGGAGTTCTTCCACCGCGAGGGCTGGCTGTTCCTGCCCGAACTGTTCAGCCCGGAGGAGGTCGATCTCCTCGCGCGCGAGGCGGTCGCCATCTATGACGCGAACCGGCCGGAAGTCTGGCGCGAGAAGAGTGGCGCGCCGCGCACCGCCTTTGCCGCGCATCTCTACAACGAGGCGTTCCGCATTCTGGGTGCGCATCCGCGCATGATCGATCCGGTCGAGCAATTGTTCGGCGAGCAGGTCTACATGCACCAGTTCAAGATCAACGCAAAATCCGCCTTCACCGGCGACGTCTGGCAATGGCACCAGGATTACGGCACCTGGAAGCGCGACGACGGCATGCCCGAGCCACGCGCGATGAACATCGCGATCTTCCTCGACGAGGTGATGCCGATCAACGGTCCCCTGATGCTGGTGCCGCAGAGCCAGAACGCCGGCGACCTCAAGGCCTCGCACGACCTCGCGACGACCTCCTATCCGCTGTGGACGCTGGACGAGGAGACCGTGACGCGCCTCGTCAAGCAGGGCGGCATCGTGGCGCCGACGGGAAAGCCGGGCGGCATGCTGATGTTCCACGGCAATCTCGTGCACGGCTCGGCCGGCAACATCACGCCCTATCCGCGCAAGATCGTGTACCTGACGCTGAACGCGGTTTCGAACTACATCCGCACCCCGACGCGGCCGGAGTACATCGCGCATCGCGACTTCGCCCCGATCAAGACGGTGGCGGACGACGCGCTGCTGCGGCTCGCCCGTGCGCCGCGGCAGGCGGCGGAGTAAGCGTCATTCCGGGGCGGCGCGTAGCGTCGAGCCCGGAATCCATCAGGCCGCAGAAGTCGCGGATGGATGGATTCCGGGCTCGCGCTTCGCGCGCCCCGGAATGACGAGCTTCAATCGTTGCGCTTAGGACAAGCCCCATGAACCTCTTCCGCCTCCTCCAGGCCCGCGCTGCCGCCGGCAAGCCCGTCCGCGTCGCGCTGATCGGCGCCGGCAAATTCGGCTCGATGTTTCTGGCGCAGGTGCCGCACACGCCGGGACTGGAGGTTCCCATCATCGTCGACATCGATCGCGACCGCGCGCGCGAGGCCTGCCGCACGGTCGGCTGGGACGCGGCGCGGATCGCCGCCACCGTTTTCACCGATGACGGCGCGCGCGCCATTGCCGGCGGCGCGATGGACGTGGTGGTGGAGGCGACGGGCAATCCGGCCGTCGGCATCAAGCACGCGCGCGCGGCAATCGCGGCCGGCAAGCATATCGTGATGGTCAATGTCGAGGCCGACGTTCTGGCAGGTCCGCTGCTCGCTGAGGAAGCCCGCAAGGCCGGCGTGGTCTATTCGCTCGCCTATGGCGACCAGCCGGCGCTCACCGCGGAGATGGTGGATTGGGCCCGCGCCACCGGCTTTCACGTGGTCGCCGCCGGCAAGGGGACGAAATATCTGCCGGCCTATCACGACGTGACGCCGGATGGCGTCTGGCAGCATTACGGGCTGACCGCGGGCGAGGCGCAATCGGCCGGGATGAATCCGCAGATGTTCAACTCCTTCCTCGACGGCACCAAATCGGCGATCGAGATGGCCGCGATCGCGAACGCCTGCGGACTGGACGTGCCCGCGGAGGGCCTGCTGTTTCCACCCTGCGGCGTCGACGACCTCCCGCACATCATGCGGCCGCGCAGCAGGGGCGGCGTGCTGGAGCGATCGGGCGTCGTGGAGGTGGTCTCCTCGCTCGAGCGCGACGGAAGGCCGGTGTTTCGCGATCTGCGCTGGGGCGTTTACGTCGTGCTGGAGGCGCCGAACGACTACGCCGCCGACTGCTTCAGGCAATACGGCCTGAAGACCGACGGCAGCGGACGGTACGCGGAGATGTACAAACCGTACCATCTGATCGGCCTCGAACTAAATATCTCGGTGCTGTCGGCCGCGCTGCGCGGCGAGCCGACCGGGCAGCCCCATGGTTTCCGCGGCGACGTCGCCTCGGTGGCCAAACGCAATCTGCGCGCCGGCGAGATGCTGGACGGCGAAGGCGGCTACACGGTGTGGGGCAAGCTCGTGCCGGCGGCCGCGAGCCTTAAGGCCGGCGCGCTCCCGATCGGGCTGGCGCATCGCGTGAGGCTGAAGCACGACGTCGCCCATGGCGAGATCGTGCGCTGGAGCGATGTCGAGTTCGACGCAGGCAACGAGACGGTGAAGACGCGGAGGGCGATGGAGGCGGCGTTCGTAAGCGCAGAGTAGGCCGCGCATTCATAAATCGGGATTCATTGGTGCGGCCTGAGCGATGTGCGCTGGCCGACGTTTTGCGGGCCCAAGCTGAACATCGACTCAGGTCAGCTACGGGCCAGAAGCGGAAGTACATGCATCTGTCGAACAATAGCATTCGCCTCCCCAAAATTCTAACTAAGCCGGTGATAGAGAAGTAAGGACATGGGTCTAGTGAGTGATCCGAGGTACGTGTGAGGCGTTTGTCGATATTTATTTTGATCGGGCCGCTCGTGGGCCTCTTGGTGCTTGTCGCCCTAGGCGGGGGATTCCAGAGCCACGCAGTCGAGGCCTTGCTTCTTGTGTTGCCCTTCGCGATGGCAGCAGGCTTTGTGCCGGCAATCGTGACCGCGTCATTCGACTATCTCTTCGAGAAGTGGGGCCTTCAACAGCTCCACCGGCTCATTGGAGTGGCGCTCGTTGGGTACGCGGCCGCCCACTTACTAGCTGTCGTAAATCTGGCTGAGGCCACACCGTTTATTCCCCTTGAATTTCGTTGGGGATTGGTAGGCGCTGTTCCGGCCGTTATCTGCTCTTGGCTCAGCAGGCCGTCGATGTTCCTGCGACCCCTCGAGTAAATTGTCCGCTTCGGGCCAATTGCAGACCTCGCCAGCTTCCTTAGCCTAAGGCGACCTGTTGCCTTCTGCGGAAATAGAACCAAGTCGCCCTCACAGCAGCGCTTGCCATGAACAACGATCCGCCAAGAATAACTGTCCAGAAATTTATCGCATACCCAAGTAGGACATCGAGACTTTCATTTGGCTTAGCGGCCTCAATATCGACCGCCTCTCCGATGACCCAAACCGCCGCGCCAATGAGCACGGCCGCGAGCAGAGCCACACGGAACAGCCATCTAAAATTCGGGACCATCATCGCGACCAATGGCGATAACAGCCCGGCGCACAATACAACTTTTGCAATTGTGTTTGGAGAGGGCACAACATTCCTCGCAATGAGAACCCGAAACAGCCGGTTCAGGCCGCAACCGAGCGTCACCATAGCTCCGCCAGACCATCCAACGATAACCGAACGTGTCAACCATAGACCTCAGTCAAACGCTAAATTTTGATCAAATGGCGAGGTCAGCTACGGGCCATAACCGGACATGCCGCCTTTGCTCGCGTCATCATTATGCCTTGCGCGCGAGGAATGATGACGCCTCATCGAGCACCGCCGCTCGGCGCGTCTGACGTCGGGGATCGACGCTCGTTTGACATCGCTGCTGGCTTCAGCGGCTGTTGATAAGGCCGCAACTCGCCCGCCTCCGCGAACACGAAATTAAAGCACTGATCATCGATGGTCAGGCGGCTTTTGGACGGCTCGTGCACTAGGGTGCTTTTCATTTCCCAATGCACGTCTGAGGATCGAATGCCGGGGCCAAACACGATGAAGTTGCTAAATTGAGACGCCCAATTCAGGCGGTTGCGATCGTTCGTAGGAAGAACTGATTGGGTACAAGTCTTGGTGATGATATCGTCGCCCCAACCCTCTTGCAGCACCACGATATCATTGCCCCACCCCAGATGCAGAACATGGTCACCACTGCCCGGGTTGACGATGTCATCTCCCCAGGAGTCATCTAATACGTTGTTGGCCTTGCCGAACACGAAGAACTGATTGCCGAAGGCGCATTTCAGATTACCGCCGTCGGCGTGGCCGGCGAAGTAAAAGCCCTTACAATCGCTACCGCTATCGACCGTGCCTACTGCAGCTTCCGGGTTGAATAAATAGCGGGGGCCTATCGGCGCCCCCGGATCGGGACCGCGCCCTCCATTTGGAAACAGCGTTGGAAGTTTGTGGTCCTTCATCAAATCGATCAGAATTTTCATGGTCGGCCGGAATTCGGCAGGCGCTCGATCCATCGCGGCCTCGTAACGCGCGATGGCTTCTACCGGCGTGGCCGAGAGCAAGACGCGGACCTCAGCGGGATGCAGGATCGGTGCTGGATCGCGCATGTAGTGGATGCGAGAGGGCGGGATCGAAAAGTATGTACCAGCGTCATAGCTGCCCTGAAAACTCGTTTCGGCCAAACCAGACTCCTGCTGCGCCGCAGCTAGAAAGTCGCGGTAGTGACCGTCCATGTAGCGCACGTTTTCGCCAGCCCCCTCCCACTTATAAGCCGATACGGGACATGATGAGCGGTTGACGATATCTACATCAGCGGGCGCGCCGCTGACGCGCTGCTCGTCACGTCCGAAGAGGATGATTTTTTGCAACCTTGCACCCGACTGCAACTCGATGCGCCACAGACTGGGCTTGAAGGAACTAAGGGCAAGCACCACCGGCTTATCGGTTGGTCCGATAACGATGCGGCCGGAGCCGGAGTATGAACCGATGAGATGTAACTCGGCAGCTTGGCCTGTCGGTACTATCTCGTTGAAATAGCCAGCATCCCTGTTGTCTCGCAGCAGGGGAGTGATCGAGGTCGGCGGATGCGAGAGCGGCAGGCTAGTACAGCTGGGCTGCGCCTCCGCTATGAGTGGATTAGCTGCGCATATGCCAACAACGAACAACCAAAGCGGCAGGTATCGCATTCGCGGATGTCCTCGAAACTGGGTCTGAAGATCATCGGCTGAATATGGTTAGAAGCGGGCGGACTCGGAAAGGACCAAATGAACTAGCGTTAATGGGGAGTATCTGAATATCAACGCGATGTCCGCAACGGGTCAATTGCGGCGGTTTCCCGCTGAGCGACCGACTTCCGGTCCTCGTCTGCGTCCGGAAATGTCGCTGCACTGCGCGACTGGCGCGATGGGCCAATTCCCGACACGTCCCCAAGCACATCGGAGGGCCAATGACACCTACGGCCGCACTTCGAAGTAAGTCTTGCCGCCTCGTTCGAATCCTGCTCGCTCGTAGAAGCGCAGGGTCGCCTCACGCTTGGACCCCGTCGCCAAGTGGACCTTATAGCAATCGGCCTGCGATGCGATCTCAAGCGCATAGGTGAGAACCCGTCGCCCGAGCCCTGATTTGCGATGGTCGGCGTGGGTGACTACATTCTCAATGACGCCATATGATCGGCCGCCCCGAGACAGATTGGGAACAATTGCAAGCGTGCACGACGATAGAAGCTGTTCACCTGCTTGCGCCACGATCACAGTCATAAACCTCGATGAAAGCAGGTTGGACCAGACGCGCTCAGCCGTAGCTGACTCCAGTTGAGCTTCGTGCGGATGGAGATGCCGGTAAAGGTTCAAAACCTGATGCAGGTCGTGTTCTGTTGCGTGACGGACAATAGCCTCTTTCATGTAGTGATCTCTTGCAAAGCAAGTCGCAGTTGCGGAGCAAATTGCAACGACAATCTCATATCCGAGGCCGCACTGTCTCCAGAAGTTTCAGAGCCTCCACCACCGAATTGTAGATCAATTGGTCATCCGGTTTGCGGTCCTCTTTGAGCTTCTCCACGTTCGCGCGATCAACCCAGAGAGTTTCTGACACTTTGCCGGTTTCCAGAGCTGGTTTTGTGAGGTCCCCGTCGACGGTCACGATGAACTGTCGTTCTTCGTAGGGTGTCGGCCCATAGCTCCAATATTTAGGTGTTAGCTCAAGAACGATGTTTTTGAGGAGCCAGCCTGTCTCCTCATGTATTTCCCGGCGCAGAGCAGAAAGAACGTCCTCGTCGTCTTCGACGTGCCCGCCGATCAAGTCCCAACACCCGGGAAATAGCTCACGCGTCGATGAGCGCCTTTGCACAAAGACGCGTCCTCGACCGTCAACGACCAACGCGTCCGCAATGAACTGCCTTCTTGGTGACATTTTCGTCGGTCTCGGAGTGTGGTAGATTAGCCTTTGCGGCGCCCACTTGAGGCCGATGCCGTGGCCTCAAGGTCCGATTTTGATCCAGCCGTACGAGCTCCGCAACGGGTCCACAATCTGACCTAGTAACGTCCCCGACATATCGGCTTTGGTTTTCCGTCAGGGCAGCAGCCGCTCTTGCCTCGCCTGCCTGAACCACTTCCGGAACATGTCCTCGGTGTCCATCATCTCGGTGAAGCCGGCGCGGTTGATCTTCACGGTCGAGACGATCGAGGGCGGACCAGATTCGGCGTGGCCGTAGCGCAGGCTGTAATCGGCGTATTGGAACGAGAGGCCGACGAATTCGGCCAACACAGGCGATGCAAGGTCGTGCTTGCGCCGCAGCGCGTCCCAGGGACCGACCCAGGATGGAAACTCCCTGGCGAGCGACAGCGGGACCGGCTTGCCCGGCTTCATCTCCAGTGCATCGGCGACCGCAGGCCAGATGTTCTCCCAGGTGAAGACGTCGCCATTGGTCACGTTGAAGGCTTCGTTGCGCGCGGCCTCCGCCTCGCCCGACCAAGCGATAGCGCGGGCGAGGAGATCGACATCGACGGCCTGCCCCACCCGCGGAGCGCCGCCGGGGTAATCGAGCGGCCTGCCCTGCTCGCGCAGGATCGCGGCATAGACGCCGAGCGGCGGGATCAGGTCCATGGCGCCGCCCATGGCGAGGCCTACGATCAGCACCGGCCGCAAGATGCTCCAATGCCAGCTCTTGCCGGTTTGGAGGTCGCGCAAGAAGCTTTCCTGCGCCCAGTAGAAGTTGGGCTGCTCGTACATTTCGGAGCGGCCTTCGCGAGCCGGCACTGTCAGCGGGCGAACGTGGACGCCGTAGGCCTTGGTGCCCTGCAGCAGGGCGACGTGCCTGAGGCCGGGCGCCACAGGCTCGAGCGCACCCATCAGATTGCGCAGCATCAAATCGTTGGTCTTGATCTGCTGCGGGTCGCGCCAGCCGTCGACGAGCTGCGGCGCCTCGTAGAGCGCAGCGTAGATCAGATGCGTGGCGCCGCTCAGTTCCGAGGCGGCGCGCCCGCAATCCGCTGCGCTGGTCAGGTCGATCTGGACATGACGGGCACCGTAGAGGTCTCGCGGCTTCCGCCGGGACAGCGCAATGACATCGCATCCGCCCGCCAGGCCGAAGTGTCGCAACGCCGCATTGCCGACGAGACCGCTCGCTCCGGCGACCACGACTTTCTTGCCCGTCATGCGCGAGCCTCCCTGGTTTTTGCGCGACTGAATAGCAGATCGCATGCCGACCCGACTTGCGTCAGGCCGGCGTTCGCAGCTGCGAGGCGCCCATGAGACTTGATTCTGGCGAAGCGCCCGGTCATCCTCGCGCGCGGAACCGCAACGATCGGAATTCCATCTACCAGTGCCCGCAAGGGCCGTTCGGAAACGCCACAACGTCTCAACAGAAAACGTCGAGCGTCGACGAAGACAAGACGACACCAAGATCGTTCCCTGGTCGAAGCATCGACTTAACGGAGGGAAGCGCATGGAACGTCGTAAATTCCTGACGGCAGGCGGATTGGGCCTGGCCGCCAGTGCCGTCGCTGCGCCGGCGATCGCGCAGTCGATGCCCGAGATCAAATGGCGATACGCCGCGAGCTGGCCGAAGGCGCTCGATACGCTCTACGGCGGCTGCGAGTATTTCGCCAAGCGCGTTGCCGAGATCACCGACAATCGTTTCCAGATCCAGCCATTCGCCGCCGGCGAGATCGTGCCGGGCCTGCAAGTGCTCGACGCCGTCGCCAACGGCACGGTCGAGATGGGCAACACCGCGCTGTATTATTATTGGGGCAAGAACCCCGCCTTCACGTTCGGTACGTCGCTGCCGTTCGGCTTGAATACGCGCCAGCACATTTCGTGGCTGCAGTGGGGCGGCGGTCAGGACCTGATCAACAATCTGCTGAAGGAATACAACACCATCGGCATTCCGACCGGGTCGACCGGTGCCCAGATGGGCGGCTGGTTCCGGAAGGAGATCAAGTCGATCGACGATCTCAAGGGACTGAAATTCCGGGTCGGCGGCTTTGCTGGAACGATCATCGCCAAAGTCGGCGGTGTCCCGCAGCAGATCGCGGCGGGCGATATCTATCCCGCGCTGGAGAAGGGCACGCTCGATGCCGCCGAATGGGTCGGGCCCTATGACGACGAGAAGCTCGGCTTCGTGAAGGTCGCGAAGTACTATTACTATCCCGGTTGGTGGGAAGGCACCGGCCAGGGTCACAACATCATCAATCTCGACAAGTGGAACACGCTGCCGAAGCACTATCAGGCCGCGGTCGATGCCGCGTCGCGCGATACCTTCACCTGGGTGACCGGCAAATACGACTACGTCAATCCGCCGGCGCTAAAGCGCCTGCTGGTGGCCGGCGCGATCCTGAAGCCGTTCCCGCAGGAAGTGCTGGAGAGCTGCTATGGCGCGGCCAACGAGATCTACGCCGATCTCGCCAAGACCAACCCGCATTTCGGCAAGATGTATGCGAGCCTGACGGCTTTCCGCAGCGAATCGCTGGCCTGGATGCAGGTCGCCGAGCTGAGCTTCGACAGCTTCATGATGCGGATGCGGACGCGGACGTGAGTCGCTGAGCAACGCGTGAGGTTGGAAACGACGAAAGCCCCGGAGATGTCTCCGGGGCTTTTTTGTTGGGGCGCTGATGGCGGGGTTAAGCGAAAGCTCGCCTCACCAAAGGTGTCTGTCATCGCCCGGCTTGACCGGGCGATCCAGTATCCAGAGCCCCGCGTTGTAGAGCTCGGTCATCATAACCGCCGCGGCGTACTGGATGCCCCGCCTGCGCGGGGCATGACAGCGGTGAGAGTAGAGGTTCAGTTCTGATCGTCACCCAGGGCTGCGACCAGCTTGTCGTAGTACTTGCCGACGAGATCGATGTTGGCCTTGTTCTCGATCTGCGGCGCAGGCGTCTTCAGCGCTTCGTTGAGTTCGTCGAGCGCTTCCTTCTTGTCCTTGGCCGGCATCTTCTTGTCGGCCTGGACCTGCGCGATCTGCGCCTTGATCACGGCTTCGGTGCCGACATATTTCTTAGTCGCGGGATCGAAGCCGCCGAGCACCAGACTGATGTTGTCGACGACGTTGTTGTAATCATCGTAGCTGGCAAAGCCGTTCTTCTTGGCGACGCCGTCGAGCTGCCCGATCACCTTCTGGTCGGGCGCGGTGTTCTCCGGAAGTTTTTCCGTGATCGCGTCCATGTCCTTCTG
>NZ_JBVVPS010000016.1:75000-175537 GCF_055811355.1 Bradyrhizobium sp. WSM4873
CCTCTAAGGCCCAGCTTTCCTGACTGGTTCCGATTGTCTTTGATGTATCACTGGCCTGGTCCGCGTTCGCTCGCCACTACTAACGGAGTCTCTGTTGATGTCCTTTCCTCCAGGTACTTAGATGTTTCAGTTCCCTGGGTTTGCTTGAAACCTCCTATGTATTCAGAAGTCTCATACCTTCTTTTGATAACCGGAAATCCAAAACCTCTTCGATCGAAATCTAAAGGCTTAGGCATCTCACATTTCTGTTCGAACCCCACACCACAGTCTTTCGACTGAGGTCTTGGAGTTCCGGCTATCGAAGGTGGGTTTCCCCATTCGGAAATCCATGGATCAAAGCTTCTTCGCAGCTCCCCACGGCTTATCGCAGCGTAGCACGTCCTTCATCGCCTCTCAGCGCCAAGGCATCCACCGAACACCCTTAAGGCACTTGATTGCTCTCATTATCAATGTCCACACACTCGGCAGAATGTTGTCTGCAGAACTACCTTGCGGCACGCGCCCTCGATGAACGCTATCTGCAGCCGGACAATGATTAGAAAGACCAGCTTGCTTCGTAAGATCGTTCCGATAGCGAGGCGGTCAAGCTTCGCTAAAAGGATCATTTACAACTCGCTTGTCTTTCAGACGCAGCCTTGTGAGCTACTCCTGGAAGACGCACCAGCGCCGAAATGATCCGGAGATAATGAAGTATCGCGCAACAATTACTTGTTGCCCGATCCAACTCGGATCGATCTCCTCTTTACGATGTCAGAAATCACGCAGCTTACTGTCCATCCGGACTAGTAAGTGCGAAGTGATGTTTCGCGGACGACAATATGGGTAGTCGGTGATCAAACCATCTGGTGGAGCCAGACGGGATCGAACCGACGACCTCATGCTTGCAAAGCACGCGCTCTCCCAGCTGAGCTATGGCCCCGTAACCAGAAGACGAATGCTCACTCGATGAGTGTGGTGGGCCTGGGAAGACTTGAACTTCCGACCTCACGCTTATCAAGCGCGCGCTCTAACCAACTGAGCTACAAGCCCCTAACGCATATCCAGTCAAGGACCAGGGATTCTGCAAGGTTGCAGCCCCAGCGCGTGTTCGTCCGCGAAGAAAGAGAAACGAAGACGGCGAAATCCCGCCAATGCAGCTCAACGATCCTGACGACCGTTGGCCACTGATGTTTCTAAAACGGTTCGATAGAAGCAAGCTTCTGAAGAACCATCCTTAGAAAGGAGGTGATCCAGCCGCAGGTTCCCCTACGGCTACCTTGTTACGACTTCACCCCAGTCGCTGACCCTACCGTGGCCGGCTGCCTCCCTTGCGGGTTAGCGCACCGTCTTCAGGTAAAACCAACTCCCATGGTGTGACGGGCGGTGTGTACAAGGCCCGGGAACGTATTCACCGTGGCGTGCTGATCCACGATTACTAGCGATTCCAACTTCATGGGCTCGAGTTGCAGAGCCCAATCCGAACTGAGACGGCTTTTTGAGATTTGCGAAGGGTTGCCCCTTAGCGTCCCATTGTCACCGCCATTGTAGCACGTGTGTAGCCCAGCCCGTAAGGGCCATGAGGACTTGACGTCATCCCCACCTTCCTCGCGGCTTATCACCGGCAGTCTCCTTAGAGTGCTCAACTAAATGGTAGCAACTAAGGACGGGGGTTGCGCTCGTTGCGGGACTTAACCCAACATCTCACGACACGAGCTGACGACAGCCATGCAGCACCTGTGTTCCAGGCTCCGAAGAGAAGGTCACATCTCTGCGACCGGTCCTGGACATGTCAAGGGCTGGTAAGGTTCTGCGCGTTGCGTCGAATTAAACCACATGCTCCACCGCTTGTGCGGGCCCCCGTCAATTCCTTTGAGTTTTAATCTTGCGACCGTACTCCCCAGGCGGAATGCTTAAAGCGTTAGCTGCGCCACTAGTGAGTAAACCCACTAACGGCTGGCATTCATCGTTTACGGCGTGGACTACCAGGGTATCTAATCCTGTTTGCTCCCCACGCTTTCGTGCCTCAGCGTCAGTATCGGGCCAGTGAGCCGCCTTCGCCACTGGTGTTCTTGCGAATATCTACGAATTTCACCTCTACACTCGCAGTTCCACTCACCTCTCCCGAACTCAAGATCCTCAGTATCAAAGGCAGTTCTGGAGTTGAGCTCCAGGATTTCACCCCTGACTTAAAGACCCGCCTACGCACCCTTTACGCCCAGTGATTCCGAGCAACGCTAGCCCCCTTCGTATTACCGCGGCTGCTGGCACGAAGTTAGCCGGGGCTTATTCTTGCGGTACCGTCATTATCTTCCCGCACAAAAGAGCTTTACAACCCTAGGGCCTTCATCACTCACGCGGCATGGCTGGATCAGGCTTGCGCCCATTGTCCAATATTCCCCACTGCTGCCTCCCGTAGGAGTTTGGGCCGTGTCTCAGTCCCAATGTGGCTGATCATCCTCTCAGACCAGCTACTGATCGTCGCCTTGGTGAGCCATTACCTCACCAACTAGCTAATCAGACGCGGGCCAATCTTTCGGCGATAAATCTTTCCCCGTAAGGGCTTATCCGGTATTAGCACAAGTTTCCCTGTGTTGTTCCGAACCAAAAGGTATGTTCCCACGCGTTACTCACCCGTCTGCCGCTGACGTATTGCTACGCCCGCTCGACTTGCATGTGTTAAGCCTGCCGCCAGCGTTCGCTCTGAGCCAGGATCAAACTCTCAAGTTGGACTTGAACTTTGAACCGGCTGATCACAACGTTTTGACGAGGTCCCACCATTTTTCATCAACCGAAGTCGATGAGCTGCCCGCGATTCACATCGCTGGCAACGATGGTGTAACCTTAAAACGTGTACCGCCGAAGTCTTTCGTCCCCTCTCAGAACTCAAAAGCCGAAGCTCTTCAGTATCCGAGAGGCGCAAGGACTCCGCCGTCCACGTTTCTCTTTCTTCATCTTCACTTGTCAAACAGCCCGGGACCAGGAGGCCCCAACCTTCCAGAGAGGAAGGGTTCCGACACCCTTACCGACGATGGATGAACTCCAATCGACTTACGTCGACTGTTGTGTCACTCAACAAGGTGAGGAGCATCAGTGGCGCGTTCGCTCGCCTTGGTCAGTGACCCGGCGGCGCCGCGCTCAGTGGTCGGGTTATAGGCCCCACCCATCGGGGTTGTCAACGACCATTGTCAGAAAATCGTCGCACGGTGGATTGTTCGAAAAATCCACGCGTTTACAGCGGGTTAGAAAGTCGCCGAGCGGCTGGATCGGGCCAGTGCGGAGAAAAAACCCAAAAAAAGTTTGGGCCCGAGGGGGCTCCGGAGGCGGCATGGAGGCGCCTTGAACGCGGCCTGGACCTGACTTGGAGCGCCCGCCCCTGGAAGGCCCCTGGCGCCCGGCCGTTTCCGGAAACTTTTCCATATTAGGCGCCGTACTTGAGCCACAATCCCCCGGCGTTCTGGTACAGACAAAGCTTGAATCGCAGGGATGCCAGTGGGGCTGCCGGCGGTTCGTGTGGGGTCAGAGGAAGGCGATCATCCGATGAAGCGGCCTTCTTCAGACATTCGAGACACATCGAGAGATCTTTTTTCCGCTTAGCTGTTCGTAATTTCGGCCGGTCCGTCATCTGGGCCTTCTGACCGCGGACGCCTATGCGGCTTGCCTTTTCCGGAGACGCCCCAGAGAGGGCGGCGTAAGGAGGGGCTCGAAACAGGGCTGCTCAGAACGGGGCTGCTCGAAATCGGGCTCTCGGGTCGTTGATTGGGGGACTTGGGTTGAACCACAGGACGTCACGCGGCGCTTACGGGCGTGAGACCGGGATCATCGATCTCGGCCACGAGCCGCCGCTGTCCGTCGATGGTTCCGAAGCCGCGGTCATCGATCGCCGCCGCGTCTCGGTGCAATGGTTCAGCGGGACAATTCTGACCGGACTTTGCGGCGCAGCCCTGATCGGCGGCGCCGTTTTCGCTTCACTCGACGGCGAGATGACCTTCGCCAAGGTACCGGAGCGCGTCGAAGGCGCGCTGCGCGGCGCATTCGGCGCAGCCGACCGCGCCGCCACGCTGCACAAGAGCGACCGCCTACCGCCGCCGAACGAATCCACGGCCTCGCGCAACATCGTGCGCGTCTCGACTGTCGCCCGCGTCGGCAACCGCGACGTGATGCGGGTGCGTCCCTTCATCCGGATCGCCGGCAATCTGTCGATGACGACGAGCGACCTGTCGGCGAAGATCCCGCCGTTCAACGCCCAGCGCCTTCTCACCGATGTCGGCTCCGATCCGAAGACGGCATCCGAGGATCCGAACAATCCGGAAGCCGTCGAACCCGACGCCGAGGTCTCCTTCGTCACCAAGGACCTCTCCCAGGTGCTGCCGAAAGCCAAGATTACCGCAGTGGTGGCGCTCGACGACATCTTGATGCGGGTCCGCGATGCCGCCAACTGGCGCGGCAATGGCGGGGTGCGCTACGCCGCGCTCTCCAATGCTGCGGCCGACGTCTCCGGCGCGACCGGCCCGTCCGAGATCAGAAGCGCCTACGCCACCGAAGTGTCGCCGTCCGATCCCTATGCCGGCTTCGAGACGCGCGTGGTGCCGGAAAACGTCACGCTGCTGCCGAAGACCAAGGAACAGATCACCGGCGGCAATCCCAACGGCGAACGCGTCCACGTGGTCAAGAAGGGCGACAGCGTCGCCGGCGTGCTGCGCGATCTCGGCGCCACGGCCGAGGAGATCAAGGCAATCACCGCGACGCTCGGTCCGCGCGGCCGCGACGGGGGCCTGAAGGAAGGCGAGAAGCTGCGCATCCTGATGGCGCCCGCAAGCCCCGGCGCCCGTCTGCAGCCCTACCGCGTCGTCATCGCCAACGAGACCATGGTCGAGGCGATCGCGGCGCTGTCCGATCTCGGCAAATATGTCGCGGTCGACGTCTCCAGCATGAATACCGTCGCGGACGCGGCGGCGAACGCCAACAGCGACGACGATGACGACGATGACGGCACGGGCGTGCGGCTCTACCAGAGCATCTACGAGACCGCGATGCGCAACAAAGTGCCGATGCCTGTCATCGACGACATGATCAAGATCTATTCCTACGACGTCGATTTCCAGCGCAAGGTGGCGCCGGGCGATTCATTCGACGTGTTCTACGCCGGCGAAGACGAAGGCGTGACCGCGAGCGAAAAGAACGACGTGCTGTTCGCTTCGCTTACGCTCGGCGGCGAGACCAAGAAATACTACCGCTACCAGAGCCCCGACGACGGCGTCGTCGACTACTATGACGAGACCGGCAAGAGCGCGAAGAAGTTCCTGGTGCGCAAGCCCGTCAACAACGCCATCATGCGCTCCGGCTTCGGCGGCCGCCGTCACCCCATCCTCGGCTACGTGAAGATGCATACCGGCGTCGACTGGGCCACCTCCTACGGCACGCCGATCTTCGCCTCCGGCAACGGCGTGATCGAGAAGGCCGGCCCCGAGGGCGGCTACGGCAAATACATCCGCATCAAGCATAACAACGGCTACGAGACCGCCTATGGCCACATGTCGGCCTTCGCCAAGGGCATGGAGCCCGGCAAGAAGGTGCGGCAGGGCCAGGTGATCGGCTTCGTCGGTTCGACCGGCGCGTCGACCGGCCCGCACGTCCACTACGAAATCCTGGTCAACGGCCGCTTCGTCGATCCGCTGCGTGTGAAACTGCCGCGCGGCCGCTCGCTGGAAGGCCCGATGCTGGCCGGTTTCGAGAAGGAGCGCGACCGGCTCGACGGCATGATGAGCGGCCGCGCCGGCGCCATCGCCCGGATGTCGGACGCAACCGGCGGACCGTTGCAGGTCACCAATCGGTAAAGCCCGCGAACCGGCCGAGATCGGCCGGTCATCTTCAAACACGATCCGGATTTGACGTCGACGCGCGAGGCTCGCTTGGCGGCATCACAACGTCAAGTTTCGTTTGCCAAAGCGGCGTGAGGAGCGAATACTTTCCAAAAAACGGGAGGTCTCGCCATGAAGAACAGGCTCGCCTGCGCAGCCTTCGTCGCTGCGATTGTCTCCGTCACCAGCGTTTCGGCCGAAAACTGGGAGGTTACCCGGCTCGTACCGGGCTCGGCGTTCCACGGCGTGCACGGGCTTGCGATCGACAAGGCGGGCCATCTGTTTGCCGGCAGCGTCGCGGGCGCGGCGCTCTACGAGGTCGACATCGCCGGCGGTACCGCCAAGGTTGCAATCCCCGCCCCGGTCGGAATGGCCGACGACATCGCGTTCGCGCCTGACGGCACCATGGCCTGGACCGGCTTCCTGGCCGGCGATCTTTATTCGCGCAAGGGCGACGGCCCGATCAAGAAACTCGCTTCCGGCCTTCCCGGCATCAATTCGCTCGCCTTCCGCAAGGACGGCAGGCTGTACGCCACCACCGTCTTCCTCGGCGACACGCTCTACGAGATCGACGTCGAGGGCATCAAACCGCCGCGCCAGATTATGGAGAAGATGGGCGGCCTCAACGGCTTCGAGTTCGGTCCCGACGACAAGCTCTACGGTCCGCTCTGGTTCAAGGGACAGGTCGCAAAGGTCGACGTCGACAAGGCCGAGCTGACCGTCGTCGCCGATGGCTTCAAGGTCCCGGCCGCGGTGAACTTCGATTCCAAGGGTAATCTCTGGGTGGTCGACACCGCGCTCGGCCAGCTCGTTCGGGTCGATCCCAAATCGGGCGCCAAGACCATGGTCGCGCAATTGAAGCCGTCGCTGGACAATCTCGCGATCGACGACAAGGACCGAATCTATGTCTCCAACATGGCCGACAACGGCATCCAGGAGGTCGATCCGGCGACCGGCCAGGCGCGGCAGGTCATCATCGGCAAGCTCGCCTTGCCCGGCGGCATCGGCGTCACGTCGGAGAACGGCAAGGATACGATCCACGTCGCCGACGTGTTCGCCTATCGCACGGTGGACAGTGCGACCGGCGAGGTCACCGAGAAGGCCCGCATGCACGCCGCCGGCGTCACGCTCGAATATCCGATGAGCGCAACGGCGAAAGGCAACGACGTGGTCCTGTCGAGCTGGTTCACCGGCACGGTGCAGGTGATCGACGGCAAGACCGGGACCACCCGCGACATGCTGCACGGCTTCAAGGCGCCGCACGACGCGCTCGTGCTCGCGGACGGCAGCATCCTGGTGGCCGAGCTCGGCACCAAATCGCTGGTCCGCGTCAGCGGCGAGCACGGCAAGGACCGCACCCCGCTGATCGGCGGCCTCGAGGGCCCGGTCGGGCTCGTCGCCGGATCGCGTGGCGAGGTCTATGTCAGCGAGGCTTTTTCCGGCGTCGTCTCCATGATCGAGAGCAACGGCGAGAAGACCGCGGTCGCCAAGGACCTGAAAATGCCCGAGGGAATCGCACGCGCCAGCGACGGCAAGCTGATCGTCGCGGAGGTCGGCGCGAAGCGCTTGATCGAGATCGCGCCGGAGACCGGCAAGGTGACCGAGATCGCCGCCAATCTTCCAATCGGCCTGACCGGCGCGCCCGGAGGACTGCCAACCCACATCCCGACGGGCGTCGGCATCGGGGAATCTGGCACGATCTATTTCTCTTCTGACATCGAGAACGCGATCTACAAGGTCACGAAGAAATAAGTCGCCGCAGTAAGTTCGCCAACAACCCGCAAAACAAATCGCCCCGGAGAGATTGACCTCTCCGGGGCGGCTTGTTGTTCCAGGCTTCGAATGCCGGCGCTCAGTTCAGCTTCCGCTTCGACACCGGCGCCTCGAACTGGGCGATCTCCGCGGTCTGCGGCACCTTGCCGTTGAAGGTCAGCACGTTGCCTTCGGACGAGATCGCAACGCTGTCGCCGTCCTTGACGTCGCCGGCCAGGATCATCTCGGCGAGCGGATCCTGGACGTGACGCTGGATTACGCGCTTGAGCGGCCGCGCGCCGTAAGCGGGATCCCAGCCCTTGGCGGCGAGCCAGTCGCGGCCCGCAGCGTCGAGCGTCAGCACGATCTTGCGATCGGCCAAAAGCTTCTGCAGCCGCGCGAACTGGATTTCGACGATCCGGCCCATCTCGCTCCTCTGCAAGCGATGGAACAGGATGATCTCATCGACGCGGTTCAAGAACTCTGGCCTGAAATGCGCCCGCACCATGCCCATCACCTGCTCGCGCACGGCCGAGGTATCCTCGCCCTCCGGCTGGTTCACCAGAAACTCCGAACCGAGGTTCGAGGTCATGATGATCAGCGTGTTGCGGAAGTCGACGGTTCGGCCCTGGCCGTCGGTGAGGCGGCCGTCGTCGAGCACCTGCAACAGGACGTTGAAGACGTCGGGATGCGCCTTCTCGATCTCGTCGAACAGCACGACCTGGTAGGGCCGGCGCCGCACCGCTTCGGTCAGCGCACCGCCCTCGTCATAGCCGACATAGCCCGGAGGCGCGCCGATCAGCCGCGAGACCGAGTGCTTCTCCATGTATTCGGACATGTCGAGGCGGACCATCGCGGTCTCGTCGTTGAACAGATACTCGGCGAGTGCCTTCGTCAGTTCGGTCTTGCCGACGCCGGTGGGCCCCAGGAACATGAACGAGCCGGTCGGCCGGTTCGGGTCCTGCAGCCCCGCGCGCGAACGGCGCACGGCGGTCGCAACCGCACGCACGGCCTCGGCCTGGCCGACGACGCGCTTGCCGAGCGAGTCCTCCATCCTCAGCAGCTTGTCCTTCTCACCTTCGAGCATCTTGTCGACGGGCACGCCGGTCCAGCGCGAGACCACCTGCGCAATGTGGTTGGCGGTGACCGCCTCCTCCATCATCTCGCCGGACTTCTCCGTTGTATTTTCCTTGGCCTCGATGTCAGCGAGCTTCTTCTCAAGCTCGGGGATCCGGCCATAGGCCAGCTCGCCGGCCTTCTGGAATTCACCGCGCCGTTGCGCGTTGGCGAGTTCGACCCGTAAGCCGTCAAGCTCGGCCTTCAGCTTCTGGGCGTCGGAGAGCTTGTTCTTCTCCGCGCTCCAGCGTGCGGTGAGCGCCGCAGACTTCTCCTCAAGATCGGCCAGCTCCTTCTCCAGCGTCTGCAGGCGGCTCTTCGAACCGGCATCGCTTTCTTTCTTCAATGCTTCCTGTTCGATCTTCAGCCGGATGATTTCCCGATCCATCGAATCCAGCTCTTCCGGCTTGGAATCGACCTGCATCTTGAGCCGCGCGGCCGCCTCGTCCATGAGGTCGATGGCCTTGTCCGGCAGGAAACGGTCGGTGATGTAGCGGTTGGACAGCGTCGTGGCGGCGACCAGCGCGGAATCGGTGATCCGCACGCCATGGTGCTGCTCGTACTTGTCCTTCAGCCCGCGCAGGATCGAGATCGTGTCCTCGACCGAGGGCTCGCTGACGAAGATCGGCTGGAAACGCCGCGCCAGCGCCGCGTCCTTTTCGACGTGCTTCTGGTACTCGTCGAGCGTAGTGGCGCCGATGCAGTGCAGCTCGCCGCGGGCGAGAGCAGGCTTGAGCAAATTGGACGCGTCCATCGCGCCATCGCTCTTGCCGGCGCCGATCAGCGTGTGCATCTCGTCGATGAACAGGACGAATTGCCCCTCGCTCCCGGTCACCTCCTGGAGCACGGCCTTCAGCCGCTCCTCGAACTCGCCGCGATATTTTGCACCGGCGATCAGCGCACCGAGGTCGAGCGACAGCAGCTTCTTGTCCTTCAGGCTCTCCGGCACGTCGCCGTTGACGATGCGCAACGCCAAGCCCTCGGCGATGGCGGTCTTGCCGACGCCGGGTTCGCCGATCAGGACGGGATTGTTCTTGGTCCGGCGCGACAGCACCTGGATCGTGCGGCGGATCTCCTCGTCGCGGCCGATGACCGGATCGAGCTTGCCGTCGCGCGCCGCCTGAGTGAGGTCGCGGGCATATTTCTTCAGCGCGTCATACGCGTTCTCGGCCGTGGCGGAGTCCGCGGTCCGGCCCTTGCGCAGCGCTTCGATCGCCGCGTTGAGGTTTTGCGGGGTGACGCCGCCCTTGGCCAGGATCGTGCCCGCCTCACTGGTTTTTTCCAGCGCGAGCCCGAGCAGCAGCCGCTCGACCGTGACAAAGCTGTCGCCGGCCTTCTCGCCGGCCTTTTCGGCGGCGTCGAAGGTGCGCGCGAGCTCGGGCGCCAGGTAGATCTGGCCGGCACCGCCGCCAGAGACCTTCGGCACCTTGTTCAGGGCGTCCTCGGTCGCCTTCAGGATTGCACGGGAATTGCCGCCGGCGCGGTCGATCAGACCGGCAGCGAGGCCTTCTGTGTCGTCCAGCAGCACTTTCAGGACGTGCAGGGTCGAAAACTGCTGGTGCCCTTCGCGCACCGCAAGCGACTGCGCGGACTGGACGAAGCCCCTGGAGCGTTCGGTATATTTTTCGATGTTCATATCGTGGTCTTTCCCTCGGCCTGCCCCTGGAGCCCTCTAAGGCACTCCAAACGGCATCTTCATTGGGTTTGCGATGACCGCATTGACGTTTCTCAACCGGCAACGGTCGTTATCAGCCGGCGCTGGCGCCGGCCTGACCCAGATGTGGGAAGCGAGGCCTCGGACCGGAAGAGGCGAGTTCACAATTTCGTGCGCGGATCCGCCCGCTTGGCGCCGGTGGGCCGAATCCCCTAAGTAGCGGCATGACACCTAGCGCAATGACAGCCAGCCAGACCGCCGAGATCACCGGCCTCTACCGCTATCCGATCAAGGGCCTGACGCCGGAGCCCCTGCCCCGCGTCTCCCTGCGGACCGGCCAGACCCTGCCCGCGGACCGCCGCTACGCCATCGAGAACGGCCCCAGCGGTTTCGATCCGGAAGAGCCCCAGTGGAGGCCGAAGATCCAGTTCCTGATGCTGGCGCGGAATGAGCGGCTGGCTTCGCTCGACAGCCGGTTCGAGGACGCAACCAACCGCCTGACCATCCGCAAGGACGGCCAGATCGTCGCCAGCGGCGATCTCGAGACCGCCGCCGGGCGCGCCGCCATCGAGGACTATTTCAGGGAAAATTTTCAACCGGAGCTGAAGGGCCCGCCCAAGGTCCTGTCCGGCCGCGACCACAGCTTTTCCGATGTCGCCCGCAAGGTCGTGTCCATCATCAATGTCGACAGCGTCCGCGCACTCGAGACCATGCTCGGCGGCGCCGCCGTCCACCCGCTACGCTTCCGCGCCAATCTCTACGTGAAGGGCTGGCCGGCCTGGTCCGAGCTCGAGCTCGTCGGCCAGACGCTGGCGATCGGACAGGCCCGGCTGCAAGTGGTCAAGCGCATCAAGCGCTGCCCGGCCACCAATGTCGATCCTGAGACCGCCAGGCGCGATCTCGAAGTCCCGGCCACGCTTTCGAGCAATCTCGGCCACATGGACTGCGGCATCTATGCCGAGGTGATCGCCGACGGCGACATCGGCGTGGGCGACGCGGTTGCGTTGGAAGAGCCGAAGCTGGTGTGAACGAGCGCCGGCTCTACCCATCCCGTCATTGCGAGCGCAGCGAAGCAATCCGGGAATCCGCCCGCGGAGACAGTCTGGATTGCTTCGTCGCTTCTCGCAATGACGACCGTCAATTCGGCATCACGTAGGCATAGATCCGGCCGCGCGAGACCGGTGCTTCGCGAACCCGGTTGCCGTTATTGCCGGAAATCATGATCGGATTGCCCTGCGCGTCGACGCCGGTGATGATGCCGACATGACCGCCCCGGCCGCCGCGCGACATGACCGCGATGGCGCCGACCTGAGGACCGGAGACACGCGTGCCGTAATGCGCGAACGAGTTCGCCATGTCGGAGCCGGTGCCATGGTGGCCGGTTTTCTCAAGCACCATGTTCATGAAGCGCGCGCACCACAGGCTGCCGCGGCCGGTCGGATTGCCGCCGACATAGCGGCGTGCCTCGGACACGAGGCCCGACCCGCCGCCGAAGCCGCTGCTCGTCGCGCTATTGGCCACGCCGCCGTCATTCGCGTTCATGGCCATCCCACCGCCACGCCTCATGGTTCGACGGCTGGCGCGCGTGGTCATCTCACCGCTGGTAACCATTCCAGCGTTGCCGCTCATGGCCATTCCACCGATGCCGCCGCTATTGGCGTTCGGGTCATAGCTGGCGAAGGTGTTGCCGAAGCCGCTCGCCTGCAATTGCGCCGCGCCACGCTCGAAGCGCGAGCCGCGTGCATGCCGGTAATGATGATGTCTGCTGGCGTGATGCGCGTAAGCGTGCCGCTCTGCGCTATGACGATGAGGTCGTGCTGACGCCGGAGAAGTGAAGGCGGCGACCGCCGCGAAGAAAACAGCCAGCGCGACGACACAGCGCGACAGGCGAGACGCAAACAACTCGAACATTCTTCATCCTTCGTTGACACCCCACTTCCCAATCGGCCCGTGCGGTGGCCGACATCCGCGGGCTGTATCAGTATCCTGATGTGGCGAGAACAAGACGCGGCCGCGAAGAATTTGGACGATGATTAATAGGTGTTAGGATCGTATGCGCTGACCGCAGGACGCCATTCCACAGCCGCAGCCACCTCTGGGAGAAAACCGGATGCCTCACGCCCTCACGAAAGACAATTGCCGCCTCTATTTTGAACAAGCAGGCGCGGGCACGCCGATACTTTTTCTGCACGAGTTCGCGGCCGACTACACCAATTGGGAGCCGCAGATGCGCTACTTCTCGCGCGGCCATCGCTGCATCACCTATTCCGCGCGCGGCTACACGCCATCGGACGTGCCTGATGGCGAGGTCTACGGCTACACGCATTTCTATACCGATGCGCTCGCGGTACTCGATCATCTGAAGATCGATCGCGCGCACTTCGTCGGCCTCTCGATGGGCGCCTATTCGTCGCTCCAGATTGGGCTCAACGCGCCCCAACGTGCGTTGTCGATGACGCTCGCCGGCGTCGGCTCAGGCTCGGAGATCGAGAACCTCGACGCCTGGCGCCAGCAGTGCCGCGCCAACGCGGAGCAATTCGAGATGCTCGGCTCCGCAGAAGTCGCAAGAGTCACGCGCGAGGCGCCGAGCCGGATTCCCTTCCTGGTGAAGGACCCGCGCGGCCACGCCGATTTCTACGCAGCCCTGGCGCGGCATGACGCCAGGGGATCGGCGCGGACGATGCGCGGTTTCCAGGCCGGCCGGCCCTCGATCTTTACGATGACGGACGCGATCAGAGCGGCCACGACGCCGGCACTCGTCATCTGCGGCGACGAGGACGATCCGTGCGTGGGCGCAAGCCTGTTTCTGAAGAAGCACCTGCCTGCGGCAGGGCTCGCCATGTTTCCGAAGTCCGGCCACGTGCTCAATCTCGAAGAGCCGGCCCTGTTCAACGAAACGGTGGAACGGTTCGTCACGCTGGTGGAAGCGGGAAGATGGCCGGTGCGCGATGCGCGGTCGCTGGCGGCGCATTAGCGCGACGACGTCACCACACGCTCCGTCGCGTAGCCCGGATGGAGCGCAAGCGTAATCCGGGGCCTTCGCATCCGCGGATAGAATCCAGGATTGCGCTACGCTTCATCCAGGCTACAGGAATCCTACTTCCTGCCGCCCCGCGTCAGCAGAAACACGCCCTGCTCGCCGAACAGATTCCACACCCACCAGGGCATCCGCAGCCGCAGCGGGCGGCCGTAGAGGTCGAGCGCCTCGGCACGTTCCATCTTGACGTCGATCGCGTCGCAGAGCTCGACGAAATCCTTGATGGTGCAGAAATGGATGTTGGCGGTGTCATACCAGCTTGCCGGTAGATTCTCCGTGCGCGGCATGTGGCCTCCGATCAGGAGCTGGAGCCGCATCTTCCAGAATCCGAAATTCGGGAACGACACGATGGCGCGGCGGCCGATGCGTAGCAAATTCTCCAGCACCACTTTCGGCTGCCGCGTCGCCTGCAAGGTCTGCGACAGGATCACGTAGTCAAAGGCGTCATCCGGATAATTCACGAGATCTGTGTCGGCATCGCCCTGCACCACCGCAAGACCCTTGGCGACGCAACGGTTGACACCCTCGCGCGACAGCTCGATGCCGCGGCCGTCGATGCCGCGGGTTTCCAGCAGTTGGAGCAGGTCGCCCTCGCCACAGCCGACGTCGAGCACCTTCGAACCCGGCTTGACCATCTCGGCCACCAGCACATGGTCGGCGCGAAAATCACCGGGCTGCCCGGTCGCAAGGCCGCCCAGCGGCAACGCTTCCTGTACAGACATGACTAGCCGTCCTTAAGCATTATTGGCGGTGAGCCCGCGCGCCTTGCCAGCCGATTGCAGGAGGGCACGGGCGATGTCGAAGAATTCGGGCACGTCGAGCAGGAATGCGTCGTGACCGCGATCGGTCTCGATCTCGGCGAACGACACCCGCGCGCTCGATGCATTCAGCGCGTGCACCAGCGCGCGCGATTCCGAGGTCGGGAACAGCCAGTCGCTGGTGAAGGAGACCACGCAGAACCGGGTCTGGATTCCCGCGAACGCCTTCGCCAGCACGCCGCCATGGTCGCCGGCGATGTCGAAATAGTCCATCGCGCGGGTCAGATAGAGATAGGAGTTGGCGTCGAAGCGCTCGACAAAGGACGAGCCCTGGTAGCGCAGGTACGACTCGACCTGGAAGTCGGCGTCGAACGAGAAGGTCGGCAGCTCGCGGTCCTGCATGCGCCGACCGAATTTGCGATGCAGCGCGGCGTCGGAGAGATAGGTGATGTGCCCGGCCATGCGGGCTACGGCGAGGCCGCGATGCGGATGGGTGCCGTGATCAACGTAGCGTCCGCCATGCCATTCCGGATCGGCCATCACCGCCTGCCGGCCGAGTTCGTGGAAGGCGATATTCTGCGCCGAATGGCGCGTGCTGCATGCGGTCGGCAGCGCAGAGAAGACGCGATGCGGATAGGCCGCGGTCCATTGCAGCACCTGCATGCCGCCCATCGAGCCTCCGACGACGCAGAGCAGCGTATCGATGCCGAGGCGGTCGAGCAGCATGGCCTGGGCTCGCACCATGTCGGGGATGGTGATGATCGGAAAATCCAGGCCCCACACTTTGCCGGTCGCCGGATTGGTCGACGCGGGGCCGGTCGAGCCCATGCAGCCGCCGATCACGTTCGAGCAGATGATGAAATACTTGTTGGTGTCGAGCGGGCGGCCGGGCCCCACCATGATTTCCCACCAGCCCGGCTTGCCGGTCAGCGGGTGCACATTGGCGACGTGCTGATCGAGCGTCAGCGCATGGCAGATCAGGATGGCGTTGGAGCGCTCGGCGTTGAGCTCGCCATAGGTCTGGTATGCGATCTGGAACGGGGTGAGATCGACGCCGCAATCAAGCGGCAGCGGCTGGTCGGCACCGAAGCGCGCGACCTGGGAGCTCGGATGATCGACCTCGTGCGAGCGCTCATCGGCGCTGATCGCGGGACTGGGAATTGACTTGATGCCCATCTCTGACCACTGACTCGTTTGCGATCGGGGTCCGACCGCGACTGACATCAGGCCATGAAAAACCCGGCCTGAACGATAGGTTCGGCCGGGATCGAAAGGGTCCCCGGCCTGTTTAGCGAGTTTTTTAACGTGGCTGCAAGCCGGCCGGCTCAAATGACCACGGAACAGGTAAAAACTACCGTCTTGGACGGTTTTCGTCAAGTCGCGGCCCGGATCAGCCAAATTCGCCTGTCGCGCCACGGGCGAAAAGGGCCCGATTTCCCTTTGCATTTCTCTTTGCTTTCGCCGCCCCGACTGCCTAATCAGGATATCCATCACGGCGGTGACGGCTCGACTGATCCGCATTGGAACGCCTCGCAACAGCACCTGTCAGACATGTCCCAACGTCCGCCCGCGCCACCATCACTCCAGGAATTGCGCAAGGAGATCGACGCGATCGACGAGGGCATGCATCGCCTGCTGATGCAGCGCGGCGACATCATCGACCGTCTGATCCAGGTGAAGCAGACCCAGGAGGTCGGCTCGGCGTTTCGGCCTGCGCGCGAGGCCTCCATGATGCGTGACCTCGTCCAGCGCCATCGCGGTATCCTGCCGCTCGATACGGTCGAGAGCATCTGGCGCGTGATCATCGCGACGTTCACTTACGTTCAGGCGCCGTTCTCCGTGCATGCCGACATTTCGGCAAGCGAGCCCGCGATGCGCGATTCCGTACGCTTCCATTTCGGATTCACCGTGCCTTACGTCGCGCATTTCAGCGCGCAGGCGGCGGTCGAGGCGGTCGCGAAATCCAAGGGCGACCTTGCGCTGGTCTCGGCGACCTCGAGCCGCACGCCATGGTGGCTTTCGCTGGAAGAAGCCGGTGCGCCAAAGATCATCGCGCGGCTGCCCTTCGTCGAGCGCGCCGACCATCCGGCGGCGTTGCCCGTGTTCGCGGTCTCGCGTGTCGCGGACAGTGCGCTGGTGACGGAGGTCGAGACCTTCAGCGTGCGCGTATCAGGGTGGAACGCCGAGGTCGCGCGCGCCCTGTCACCGCTCGCCGAGATCGTGGCGGTGCCCGATACCGCCTTCGACGGCGCCGCGCTGCTGGTCTCGGTCACCGCGACGAGCAGCCTCGACAAAATCAAAGCTGCCCTGATCGAAGCGGGGGCCTCGGTGCGCTCCACGGCCCTCGTCGGCAGCCACGCAACGCGCTATACGGTGCCCCCGACCGGGTCGAAATCGTAAGTCGCGAACCGCTTAAGCCACTCCGGAGTTGAAGATGTCCCGCCCCGTGCCGAATCCCGGCATTCTCGATATTGCGCCCTACACGCCCGGCAAGACCCCGGTGGCAGAGCCCGGCCGCAAGGTGTTCAAGCTCTCGGCCAACGAGACCCCGTTCGGGCCCTCACCGAAGGCGATCGAGGCGTTCAAGCAGGTGGCGGATCATCTGGAAGACTATCCGGAAGGAACCTCGCGCGTGCTGCGCGAAGCGATCGGGCGCACCTTCGGGCTTGATCCCAACCGCATCATCTGCGGCGCCGGCTCGGACGAGATCCTCAACCTGCTCGCCCACACCTATCTCAGCCACGGCGACGAGGCGATCTCGACCACGCACGGCTTTCTGGTCTACCCGATCGCGACCATGGCGGTCGGCGCGAAGAACGTGGTTGCCGCCGAAAAGGACCTGACCGCGGATGTCGACACGATCCTGAAGGCCGTAACGCCGCGCACGAAACTGGTCTGGCTCGCCAACCCCAACAACCCGACCGGCACCTATCTGCCGTTCGACGAGGTCAAGCGCCTGCGCGCCGGCCTGCCCTCGCACGTGCTGCTGGTGCTGGACGCGGCCTATTGCGACTACGTCTCCCGCAACGACTATGAGATGGGAATCGAGCTGGTGGCGACCACCGAGAACACGGTGGTGACGCACACGTTCTCCAAGATCCATGGTCTCGCGGCGCTGCGCATCGGCTGGATGTTCGGCCCCGAGCACATCATCGACGCGGTCAACCGCATCCGGGGTCCCTTCAACGTATCGACGCCGGCGATGTACGCCGCCGTTGCCGCGATCGAGGACGCCGCGCATCAGGCCATGTCGAAGCAATTCACCGAGACCTGGCGCAACTGGCTCGCCGACGAGATCGGCAAGCTCGGATTGAAAGTGACGCCGAGCGTCGCCAATTTCGTGCTGATCCACTTCCCGACCGACAAGGGCAAGACCTCTGACGACGCCGATGCCTTCCTCACCAAGCGGGGCCTCGTGCTGCGCGGCCTGAAGAACTACGGCCTGCCGCATTCGCTGCGCATGACCATCGGCACCGAGGAGGCCAACCGCCTCGTCGTCGAGGGCCTGCGCGACTTCATGGCCGGACGATGAGCGCGACCCCGCACTTCCAGCGCGTCGCGCTGATCGGCTTCGGCCTGATTGGCGGCTCGATCGCGCGCGCTGCGAAGCTCCAGGGCCTGGCTTCCGAGATCGTCACCACCGCACGCTCGGAGAAGACGCGCGCACGCGTGATGGAGCTCGGCATCGTCGATCGGGTCGTCGCAACCAATGCGGAAGCCGTGCAGGACGCCGATCTCGTCATCCTCTGCATTCCCGTCGGCGCCTGCGGGCCGGTGGCGCAGGAAATCGCCCCCCATCTCAAGCGAGGGGCGATCATCTCAGACGTCGGCTCGGTCAAAGGCGCCATCGTCAGGGATATGGCGCCGCATCTGCCGAAGGGCATCCATTTCGTGCCGGCGCATCCCGTCGCAGGCACCGAGCACTCGGGTCCGGACTCCGGCTTCGCCGAGCTCTTCATCAACCGTTGGTGCATCCTCACCCCGCCGGAGGGCGTTGATGCGGCTGCCACCGATCGCCTGCGCGCGTTCTGGGCGGCGATGGGTGCCAAGGTCGAAATCATGACGCCGGATCATCATGATCTCGTGCTCGCGATCACCAGCCATCTTCCGCATCTGATCGCCTACACCATCGTCGGCACCGCCGACGAACTGGCGCAGGTGACGGAGTCCGAGGTCATCAAGTTTTCCGCCGGCGGCTTTCGCGACTTCACGCGCATCGCGGCGTCCGATCCGACGATGTGGCGCGACGTCTTCCTCGCCAACAAGGAAGCCGTGCTGGAGATGCTCGGCACTTTCACCGAGGATCTGGCAAAGCTCACCCGCGCGATCCGACGCGGCGACGGCGAGGCGCTGTTCGACCACTTCACCCGCACCCGCGCCATCCGCCGCGGCATCGTCGAAATCGGCCAGGACTCGGCCGCGCCCGACTTCGGCCGGCCGCATGCGGCGCTGAAAAAGCCGTAGCACTGAAGTAGCCCGGATGGAGCGCAAGCGTAATCCGGGACCTCCGTCGCTTGAGGCAAGATTCCCGGATTGCGCTTCGCTCCATCCAGGCTACGAGCCCGCATGGCTCCGTGACTAGAACGGATAATAGCGGATCTGCGTCATGACGACGTTGTCGTCCGTCTTCGGCGCACCACCGACGCCATGACCGGGCCCAGCTCGCGACGGGCAAGTGGTGGATGGCGGCTATTTGCCCTTGCTCGCGCGCATCACCGTTGGGCGCGGTGATTTCGGCGAGGGGACGAATGCCATCGTCTCCCGCGTCGTGGGATTCGAGATGTTGCGATCACCATTCGGATACATCGAGGCGTATGCGGCCGGCTCCTGCGACTGCCATTGCCATTGCGCGAACGCGGGCGTCGCAAGCGCGGTCGAGATGGCGATGGCGGCAACGAACAGCCTGGACTTGGTCATGGTATCTCTCCTGCCTGGGCGACCGCCTCAACATGCGGCCGACATGGGGAGAGAGCGGAGTTTGCGGCTCCGTATTCCCGGCGCGCAATCACGATCCGGCGAAGCGGCCGTGAGTTCAGCTCGTAACCCGCATGGAGGAAGTTACGACAGCTGAGGGCGATGAAGGCAGAGAGGTGACTCTGAATTCATCTTACTGCTTCGCGCTGCGACCAAACTTTCCCGGCTTGAACAGATCGAGGTCGATGGCCTGTCCCATCGCCAGATATCCGGTGCGGTTGGGATGAAGCTTGTCGCCGGCGCCGCCAGTCGTGCTTTCGGGAACGAACTCCGGCTTGAGGCCACCCGAGGCCGGGTCGAGCGTCGCGCGATCAAAATCTATCACACCGTCGAATGTCCCCGAGCTCCGGATGAATGTGTTGAGCGCCTTGCGCTTGTCATCCTGCTCGGGAAAACCATGTGCCGCGCTGGTGCTGCCCAGTGCTGAAACGACGGTGGCGCCAATGATCCGGGCTTGCGGCCATTTTGCGCGTAGCCTCGCGACGCCGTCCTTCATCGCGGCGATGACCTGGTCGGCGGTAAAATTGCCGTTCTTGCTGAAATCGTTGATGCCTTCCAGCCAGATCAGGCTCGATATGCCGGACAGCGACTGCACGTCGCGATCGAGCCGCTGGCCCGAAGCGGGGCCGCCCGCGTAGGGTTTGTCGGGACCATATTCGGCGGGGCCTGCGATTTGGTTGCCACCGATGCCGCCATTCACGACGGCGACCTTGTTGCCGTAGACCGCCTTCAGGCGACGCGACAGCACGTTGGGCCAGCGATCGTCGCCATTCATGGTTGAGGCGGTCCCGTCGGTAATCGAATCGCCAAACGCCATGATGGCGAAGGCATCGGCAGGCGCAGTCATCTCGATCGCATCTAGAAAGAACCACGACGCAGTCGCATAGGGGAAGGAAGCCTCGTCTTCGAGGGCGCCCTTCGCGCCGGCGCCGGGCGCACTGACATAGGAGGTGGTCAGCGCTTTGGCGTGCCAGGTCATCGGACCGCTCTGGCCGGCGACATGAAAACTGACCGCAAGCCGGCGGCCGGCGAGCTCATCAGGCCGCTTTGCAAACGGCGGCGCGATCGCATCACTCCAGACCGAATTCCCCGGCGACACCGTAACGGAAGCCGTGCCGGCGAACGTGACCGGAGTGTTGGAGCCGCGAATCAACGCGGCACTGCCCGACTGCAGGCCGACGTAAACGCCGTCAAACGTGACGGGTTTGGTGCCGAAGGCGTTGCTGAGCCGGATGCGGACCTGACGGCCCCAGATATCCGGTCGCACGATCAGGCGAAAGGTCTGGTCCCGCGCACCGGCCGCAGGCTCGGGAAACGCGAATTTCTGTTCGGGCTGGGCAGACGGATTGCCGACGGGGTATGGGCCCTGAACCGCGCCCGTCCAGGACACCACCCAATGTTCGTTATCCCTGGCGGTTGCGGTCTGAAGCGAGGCGACGAGCAGCGATCCTGCCACGAGACAATTCAACGCGTGCATTGTTTCCCCCGAACCCCAGATAATTTGGGCGCGACCTTAGAGCCGTCAGTTGGCCTTCAATAGGGCGGCAGAACGCTACCTGTCCAGACGCCGCTGACGCATTCCTCGCCCGACGCCGGAGACGATCTCGCAGGTTGGATCACTGGCGCTAACAAGAAGCTTTTCGGAAGCCATCTGTTCACAGCTCCGAACGCGTCAGGCGGACCAAGCCGTCCGCCCGGCAAATTTATGAATTCACGACCTAATACAACGGTGGGATCTGGCCGACCTTGACCGGGCCGAGCAGCACAGCGCCGTCGACGAACTTCAGCGGGAAGCTGCGAGCCTTCTTGCCTTCCAGCGTGCTCTCGGCGCCGATCGAATTGATGCCGGCGGCAACGCCGGCATTGGCGTTCTGCTTGATGACCTTGCCAAGGCCGGGAACGGCCCGGTCGAGCGCACCGAACAGATTGTTGAGGTCCTGCGACTTCACGCCGGGCGCGACGCGATCGAGGGTGGCCTGCGGCACCCCCTCCTCCAGCATCTTCTCGATGCCGAGCGCGGGGATCACGCGCTCGAGGCCCGTCACCGTCATCTGCAATTCGCCGTCGAGACGGCCGTTGGCCGAGAGCCCGAGCGTGCCGGCCGCAACCGCGATCATCTCGCCCTGCTGGATCCGGGACTGCACGATCTCGATATGGCCGCCGGCGGCCTGGATCTCGCGGAAGCGCTGCGGCCACGGCTTTGGCGTGAGGTCGGACAGTCCGGTGATCTTCGCCCGCGTGTCGGCCTCGAACGGCTCGGCGAGCAGCGGATGTACGCCCTGGATGCTGCCCTGCACGATCTGGAGCACGGTCTCGATCACGGGATGATCGGACGGCGATCCATCCGCGAGGCGTCCGTGCAGTTCGACCTGTTTCGCGCGTGCGAGCGGCACCTGCACGCTACCGTCGACACGATTGACGGTCGGCTCATCGAACACGATGGAGGCGCGCTCCGGCACGGCGGGCAGGCCGAACACACTGCTGCGACCCTTGCTCCAGTTCACGACGAAGGTGCTTTGCGTGACGCCGTCAGTGAGCGTCGCGGGTGCAGTGAATTCGGCGATGACACGCTTGGGGTCGTAGACTTGGGCGACAACCAGGATGTTGTCGAGCTTCGCCGTGAACGGCGTCTTGCTCGCGTTCTGCGACACCAGGGCGACGCTGGCGCCGGAACACTGGACCTCGAAACGGAAGGGGAAGCCCGCGATCGAGCGCTTGGCGCAATCGTAGACGCGGCCGGATTTGGCCTCCTGAGCGCGCCAGGCGTCGGCGGCGATTTCGGCCTGCGACGCCGCATAGAACCAGAAGCAGCTCCACGCCACCGCGAGGATCAGGAGGATGACAGGGGCAATGAAAAGGCCCCAACGGGAGCGCCGGCCTGCGGCAACGGTCATATCGGACATGCGGCGACCCTTTGACCCCTGATTTTGTCAAATGTAAGCGAGGTTGGCTTGCTCCGAAAGGCGGAGAATTCGCTTCGCTTGCGGGCGCGGTTCTGGTAGCCGTGCCCGAAATGTCGGAAATCACCCTCCCCTCCGTCACCACAGCCAAAGGCGACCTCTGGGTGTTCGGCTACGGCTCGCTGATGTGGCGGCCGGGCTTCGAATTCGAGGAGCGCGTCCCGGCGCGGCTGGTCGGCGAGCATCGTGCGCTCTGTGTCTATTCCTTCGTCCACCGTGGCACGCCGGAGAAGCCGGGTCTGGTGCTCGGCCTCGACCGCGGCGGCGCCTGCCGCGGCATCGCCTTCCGCGTCGCCGAAAAGAACCGCGCCGACGTCGTGGCCTATTTGCGCGCGCGCGAGCAGGTGACGTCGGTCTATCGCGAAGTCATGCGCTCGCTGTGGCTGGAGAACGAGGCGCGGCAGCGCGTCTCCGCGCTCGCCTATGTCGTCGACCGCGGCCATGTGCAATATGCCGGCCGGCTGTCGCTCATCGACCAGCATCGCCACGTGCTCCAGGGCCACGGCCAGTCCGGCGCCAACCGCGACTACGTGACCGCGACGGTGAAGGCGATCGAGGCTGAAGGCTTTCGCGATGCGCAGCTGCATCAGCTTGCCATGATGCTGCATGGGGATGCGCATTCTCCGCACGCGCCGGCTCCGATGCACGATCGGGAAAACCGCTAGCTCTCCGACGGCGCACAGCTCGGCGCCGAGCCGATCAGCTGCTCCTGCTCCTTGCGGCCCGCTTCGACGAGGCGGCCGGTCGCGTCTTCGATCACCGTCTGCACACGGGAGAGAAACTCGTCCTTGGGCAAGCCTGGTGGCAGCGGATCGAGGAATTCCACCACCAGCGTGCCGGGATAGCGCATAAAGGTGCGGCGCGGCCAGAACAGGCCGGAATTGAGCGCGATCGGCAGGCACTGTGCACCGCAGGACGAATAGATCTGCGCGAAGCCGCTTTTGTAGTCCGGTGGCGCGCCCGGAGCGCGGCGCGTGCCTTCGGGAAAGATCACGAGCTGCCCACCGCTGCGCACCGCCTCACGCGCCCGCCGCGTCATGTCCAGCAGCGCCTTGACGCCGGCATTGCGGTCAATCGCGATCATCCCGGTCTTGACCAGGAACTGGCCGAACACCGGGATCTGCATGAGCTGACGCTTGAGGATGAAAATCGGACGGTCGAAAAAACCCGGCAAGACGAACGTCTCCCAGAACGACTGGTGCTTCGCCACGACGACCAATGGTCCCGTCGGGATCTTTTCGAGGCCGCGGAATTCCACCTTGATGTTGCAGACCGTCCGCATCAGAAACAGCGTCGCCTTCGCCCACCATTGCGCGACCGTGAGCATGGCGCGCGGCGGCAATGCGAAGGTCGGCAGCGCCACGATCGCGAGGCACACCAGCACGGTATAGAACAGCACGTTGAACACGAGCGATCGCAGGAAAATCAAGAACATCGAGGATCCGATCAATTGCCGATCAGTTGCCGATCAATTGGCCTGTGCGGTGGCGGGCCGCTTCGACTGCAGCCCGGAAGGCTGCTCCGACATCTCGGGCGAAAGGTCAATCCCGAAATCCTCCAGCCGCACCCTGACCTCGGCCGCGATGTACTTGACATATTCCGACAGCAGCAGCCGCAAGGTGGACGCCGAGGTCCACCACGGCTCCTCGCGCCATTTGTCGCCGACCACCACGAACGGGATCAGTGTCGTCTCCGGCATCGCATGCGAGAATTCCACCAGCGCGCGCGGCATGTGATAGTTCGAGGTGACCACGATCAGCGACTTGAAGCCGCGCCCCGCGGCCCAGCGCCGCGCTTCCGCGGCATTGCCGCGGGTCGAGACCGCCGTGCGGTCGAGATCGACGCAGCAACGCATGAAGGACTGGTTCTCCGGCAGCGTCCGGGAGATGTCGCTCGCGGTCGAGGTCGGATGCACGCCGGAGATCAGGAGCCTCTTGCCGTAGCCGGCAGCGAGCAGCTCCATCGCATCCGACACCCGCGAGGAGCCGCCGGTCAGAACCACGATGCCGTCCGCCTTGCGGTCCGGCGCGATCTCGGCGCCGCGCAATTGCGACAGAAACGCGATGAAGCCCGCCGCCGCGCCGACGAAGGCGAGCGCAATCGTCGACATCACGGCCGCGCGCAGCCAGCCGCGCGGCAGTTTCGGCGATCGATCGTCGGTCGGCGCGCTCATGCGATGTCGGTGATCCCTTCCCAGAGGTGATTTTAGGACGTTTTGAGGCGAAGTGGAGTCCGGTTTGTCGGCCTCAATCGACATCATTCAGCGTCGCGAACAGCGTCTGGCGCGAGGCGACCGCGGTGATGGCGCCAATCAGCACGGCCTGCACCGCGAGCACGATGTAGCCGGACGGCCGCAGCGAGAAGGTGCCGAGCAGCGCGGCGAACTGATCGCCGACGGGAGTGCCGGAAAACCAGCCTGCAATCGACTCCGAGAAGCCGAATACCAGCATGGCGGCGCCGCCGCCGATCACGCCGCCCTCCAGTCCCAGCCTGAGGAAATGCCGCAGGAAGCGGTTGGCGATGTAGCGGTCGCCGGCGCCGACGAAATGCAGCACCTCGACGATCGGACGGTTCGCCGCCATGGCGCCGCGGGTCGCGAACGACACCGAGATGATGGTGGCGACGATGACGAGCGCGAGGATGCCGAGACCGGCGAGCACCGTGGCGTTGGTCATCGAGCGCATGCGCTCGATCCAGGCGCGGTGATCGTCGACGCTGGCGCTTGGTGCCACCTGGGTCACGCGGGCACGCAGAGCGCCGAGATCGAGCGCCGTGCCGGGCTGCACGCGCGCGATGATCATGCGCGGCACCGGCAGATCGTCCATCGACAGGCCGGTGCCGAGCCAGGGCTCGAGCAGCTTGCCGCTTTCGTCTTTCGTGAACGGCTTGACCTCGACGATGCCGGCTTGCGCGCGCATGGCCTCGGTCACCGCCGCGGTGTCGCGTTCGAGATCGCGGCCAGTCTGCGGGCGGACCTGGATGGTGATTTCGCTCGCGACATCCGACTGCCATTCGGCGGCGGAGGCGCTCACCAGCAGCACCGTGCCGGTCGTCATCGACGCCAGGAAGCTCATGATTGCGACGACGGCGACCAGCGCGCGGCCGTGGATCGAGGCGCGCGGCACGATCGGCGACATGTTGCGCGCCCGGGCCGGAAGCGGCGGCCCCTCCTGCCCGAGATCGACCAGCACGCCGCGCTCGTCGGGCCTACTCATAGACGTGCAGCCGTCCCTGGTGCAGCACGAAGCGTCGCGCCTCGTACTGGTCCATCAGGGCGATATCGTGGGTGGCGATGATGACGGCGGTGCCTGACTTGTTGAGCTCGATGAACAGCCGCAGCAGGCGACGACCGAGCGTCGGATCGACGCTGCCGGTCGGCTCGTCGGCCAGCAGCAGCTGCGGCCGCGAGATCACGGCGCGCGCGATCGCCGCGCGCTGCTTTTCGCCGCCGGACAGGATCGGCGGCAGCGCGTCCATGCGCTCGCCGAGCCCGACCCATTTCAGGAGATCGATGACCTCCTTGCGGTAGCTCGATTCGCTGCGGCCCATGACGCGGAACGGCAGCGCGACGTTTTCATAGGTGGTCATGTGGTCGAGCAGGCGGAAATCCTGGAGCACGATGCCGATGCGCTTGCGCAAGCCTGCGATCTCGTCCTTGCCGAGCTGCGAGATGTCGTGACCGAACAGATTGACGAGGCCCCGCGTCGGGCGATGCGACAGGAACAACAGGCGCAGCAACGAGGTCTTGCCGGCGCCGGACGGGCCGGTGAGAAACTGGAATGAATGCGCCGGGATCTGGAAGTTGAGGTCGCGCAGAACCTCAGGCCCCAAGCCGTAACGCAATCCGACATTTTCGAACCGAACCAAGCTCAGCTCCGTTCGAGAGAGGCCGCGGGCCGCACGGCTGTGCTCCGCCACACGCGATCAGCGGGTTTTGCGGCCGTTATGGTTTCCGGTTCGTTAACGGTCGTCCTGTAGCATAATTGGTAGCATCTTTCCCGCTCGGTTCTCCGCGACCGTGTCACCGTCAAGACTTGTCCGTGCATCAAGGCTCGTCCATGCATATCGTCTGCCCTCATTGTACGACATCCTACGCCATCAAGCCCGCGAGCCTTGGGGCGAACGGCCGGACCGTGCGCTGTTCCCGTTGCAAGGAAACCTGGGTCGCCCATGCCGAGGATGCCATCGAGGAGGCATCTGTCCCGGCCATGGCCGCGGCCAACCGGGCCGACGACCAGTCCGATCTCGCCGAGCAGTGGAACTCCTACGCGCAGGACGACAGCGCCACTGACGCGCCTGTCGTTGACAGCCCCTCGATCGCCAGCGACTGGCCGGACCAGGAAACCAGCGACACCGAGGACGAATGGTCGGCGGCCGCCCGGTCCGCCGAGGAGGAAGTCGTCGGCGATCAGCACCAATCCTGGTTCCGCGGCCTGTTCGGACGCCGCCGCGGCGCGCGGGTGCGCCGTCCGGTCGCCACGGCGGCCCCGCGAAAATCCCATTTCGGCCTGCCAACTGCCTGCGCCGCGATGGGCGCGCTGGTGCTGGCGCTGGTGATCTGGCGCGGCGACATGGTGCGGTTGCTGCCGCAGACGGCCGCCTTCTACAGGATCGTCGGCCTCGAAGTGAACCTGCGCGCACTGGCGTTCAAGGACGTCAAGCTCTCCAGCGAGACCGTGGACGGTAAGCAGGTGCTGGTGATCGAAGGCGTGATCGTGGGCCAAGGCAAGAAGCCGCTCGACATTCCCCGGTTGCGCTTCGCGGTGCGCGACGCGCAAGGCGCGGAAATCTACGCCTGGAACGCCGTTCTGGAACAGACTGTGCTACAGCCCGGCGAGCGCGCCTTTTTCCGCTCGCGCCTGGCCTCGCCGCCGCCGGAGGGCCGCAATATCGACGTTCGCTTCTTCAACCGGCGCGACATTGCCGGTGGCAGCGTATAAGCGATTTCGCAGGTCTCGCAGGCAAAATTTGTGGCGAGATTGATCCCAAGGTTGCTCTCATGTCCAAAATCTTGATCGCCGACGACGAGGATTCGATGCGCCAGCTCGTGGCGCGCGCCATCGCCATGGACGGGCACGAAATCGTCACCGCGCAGGACGGCGCCGAGGCGCTGGAGATCCTCACTCGCGCGGACGGCCAGTTCGACCTGCTGCTCACCGACATCCAGATGCCGGTGATGGACGGCATCGCGCTGGCGCTGTCCGTCGCACGCGATTTCCCCGATCTGACCATTCTGCTGATGACCGGCTTTGCCGACCAGCGCGAGCGCGCCTCGAACCTCAATGCACTGGTGCATGACGTCGTGACGAAGCCGTTCTCGGTCGCCGACATCCGCACGGCGGTGGCGGATGCGCTTGCGGCGAAGAAGGGGTAGCGAGTCGGGTTCGTAGTTTGTAGCCCGCATGAGCGCAGCGACATGCGGGACCGGCGGCCCCGGATATCGCTTCGCTCATCCGGGCTACGAGAGCTGCGTCAGCCTCAAAAATCCTTCAGCAGCCGCTCAATGTAGTCGAGTTCGATCTGCGGGCGCGAGCTGTCCCCCAAGCGGCGGCGGAGCTCCTCGAGGATGCGGCGTACGCGCTGGGCGTCGATCTCGCCGGGGATCTTGACCGTGTAGTCGTCGCTCAGATCGCGGCCGTGAAGCGGGCGGCCGAGCGGATCGGTCTGATTGCCGCCGCTCTGCTGGCGGCCGGGCCGGTTGCCGGGACCATCGCCCTGCCCGTCGCCATCGCCCTGCTGCATCGCCTCGGCCATCTTCTGCGCGCCCTTGCGCAAGGCCTCGAGCGCTTTCCCTTGGGCGTCCACGGCACCGTCCGAATTGCCTTCGCCGAGCTGCGAGCCGGCATCGCCCATGGCCCCGTCGGCGGCGTCCAGACTGCCGTCGTCATCGCCCTGGTCGCCGTCCTGATCGCCATCCTGGCCCGGCTGTCCCTGCTCGCCCTGCTGACCCTTTTGCCCCTTCTGGCCCTGGCTCTTCTGGCCTTTTTGCCCCTTCTGCGTGAGGCCGCGCTTGGCGAGTTCATCCTGCAGCTTCTTCAGGCGGTCGCGCAGCGACTGCTGATCCTGCTGGAGATCCGACATCGACTGGTCGCCCTGCTGCTTGCCGCGCGAGCGCTCACGCCGGGAATCCTGCCCCTGCTTGAAAGTCTTGTCGCGCAATTGCTGCTGCTTGCGGATCATGTCGCTGAGCTCGTTGAGCGCCTGCTCCATGTCGCTGTCGCCGGATTGCCCGGGCTGCGCCATCTGGAGGTTTTCCATGATCTGCGCGAGCTGCTCGAGCATGCGCTGGGCCGCTTCTTTGTTGCCTTCGCGCGCTGCCTTCTCGATTTGCTTCAGCAATTCGTCGAGGTCGCGCTGCGTGATGACGGAACGATCGCGGTTGGAGGATTGGCTCTTTTCCGTCGCGCGCTTGTAGTCCTCGAGCTTCTGAATCGCATCGGATTGATTGTTCAGGCTCTTGCCGGATTCCTTCTGCCTGAGGCTATCGCCAGAATCCTGCATCGCCTTTTCAGCGCCATCGAGCAGGGCATCGACATCCTGATCCTGCTGGGCAGCCACGGGCGAGACGCCTCCCAACAGGAAGGCGAGGCAGGCGATCGAGATCGCCTTCAATACTGGCACGCGTGCTAGCTTCCGCATTTACGGTCTCGCGTCGACTGGTTGGCACCGTCGTTGCCCGGCTTCGCCCGGTTGTTGGCCGACTTGCGATAGGCCTGAAGCTGCTCGCGCAACGCGTCCTGCTGCTTCGCCAGCTCTTCGAGCTGCTCGGGCGTGGCGTTCTGGGTCTTTTGTTTCAGCTCGACGGACTTGTCGAGGATGAGCTGAACCTCTGCCGGGAAAGGCTGCCGGGGCCCAAGCGGATTCTGCTCGGCGCGCCGGGCGAGATCGCGCACCTTGCCGGCCATCGCCTCGCGAAGCTTTTGCGTCAGCGCCTTGATCTCGTCCTCGCTGGCGCCGCGTTCCAGCGCCCGCTTGAGCGCATCCTGGGCCGAGCGCAGCGCGGCGTTGACGCTGCCGGCGACACCGTCGTCCTCGATGGTGACCGCGAACGCCCACATGCTTCCCACCACATCGCGCAGCGCGTCGTCGGTGCGGGCGGCTTCCAGCTGCAGCGCCAGGCTGCGCAGGCCGAGATAGCAGCCCGCATCCGGCGTGAACAATTCGGGTGCGATCATCAGCGCGTCCAGCGCGGCGTAGACATCCGAATTCTTGTTGGCGTCGAGCGCGAGGATGCGGCGCTGTTCGACCAGCGCGCGCGCGAGCGAATTGGTGAACAGCCGCTCGGGCAGGCGCATGTTGAACGGCTCGCTCCTGGCCTCGTTGCCGGCCTCGTCCTTTGCGCTGAGGGTCAGCGTGACGTCGGCGCCGGCATAGGGATCCTCGCTCAGGTCTTTCACCGTCTGGCCGACACCGTTGCGGGTGCGCGCATTCGGCAGCACGAGCGGGAATTGCGGAGGCTGGAATAGCGGCCGCGCGGCGGCCTTGGTGTCGGCCTCCTTGCGGCCATCTTTGGCATCGGCGGGACGCAGGCCGATTTGCGCGTCGGCGCCGGTGACGCCGTAATCGTCCTCGACCTTGTAGGTGAGCTGGAGTCCGCCACGGGCCTGGCGCTCGGGATCCTTGGCCAGCGCGATCGTCGGCGGGCGGTCCGGTGTTGCCGCAAACGCCCATTGCGGCTGGCCGGATGGCGCGCGGACATGCGCGGTGCCGTCGCCGCTGATGGAAAAATGCTTCTCGTTGGTGCCTTTGGGCGCGGCTTCGGTAGGCTCGACTTCCTTGAGGCCGCCGGAGACGACAACATCCAGGCTGCCGCCGGAGGAGCGAACGATCAGGGTCGAGCCTGCGGGAACGGCAAGCGGCCCGCTGGCCGGTAGCGCCGCGGCCTCCTTGTTCGCGGCCGACAGGATGACCGGCGGCTTGCCGGTGTAGAGCGGTGGCGTGACCCAGGCATCCACACGAACATTCGTCGGGGCCATCACGCCGTTCCAGTGGAAGGCAGCCACGAGCCGCATCGCACGCTCGTCGCCGGCGGCGAAGAAGGTCGCAACCAGCATCACCATGACCAGCGCGCGCAGCGCCCAGGGGTCATGCAGAGCGAGCCGGGGCTTCGGCAGACCGGCGCGGATGCGCTTGATCGAAGCCAGCGTGCGCTCGCGCTGCGCCCGCCACAATGCCTGCGCAACCGGGTCCTGCGAGCTCAGCGTGTCCGTCAGCGTGGTGGCCGGCCGATGACGGATGCCAGAGCCGCGGTCGAGCCGAGCCAGAGCCTCCTCGCGGCTCGGCCAGCGGAAACGACTCAATGGGAACAGGACGGCAATCGCAACGCCGGCGAAAACGACAAGACCGATGGCGCGGGCAATGGACGGCAGGGCCAGCCAGAGGCCGGCCCAGGACACCACCAGGAACAGACCGACGACGGTGAGAAGCCGCGCAAAATTTGGCCAGGCACGCTCCCACGCGATGGCATAAGTGGCCCGCTGCAGGGCTTGCGCCAGCTTCAGCCGCGACAGAGCGTCGCCATCGCGGATCGGGTCTGACGGGTCGGGGGTGACGCCGTTCAATCAACTCTCCAGGTTGCCCGGTAGAGAAGCGTACCACAACGGCAGCACTGAGGCATCCGTTCCTGTACGGGAGACACCCCTTTTCCCGCATAACACGAGGACGTGACTGGCAGGCCGCAACCCCGTAATTTCCGCGCCGCCAGCCAAGAAAAACGCAAGAGAAGCAAAGGAAACGCCATGGACAAGAAGATGCACGACAAGGGCCTGGAGGTCCGCAAAGCGGTGCTCGGCGAGGCCTATGTCAACAACGCCCTGAAGAGCGTCGACGATTTCAACCGCCCGTTCCAGGAGATGCTCAACGAATATTGCTGGGGCACGGTGTGGGGCCGCGAGGAGCTGCCGCGCAAGACCCGCAGCATGCTCAACATCGCGATGATCGCGATCCTCAATCGTCAGCACGAATTCCGCGCGCATCTGAAGGGCGCACTCACCAACGACGTCAGCCGCGACGAGATCCGCGAGATCCTGATGCAGGTCGCAATCTATGGTGGCATGCCGGCCGCGGTCGACAGCTTTCGGATCGCGCGCGAGGTGTTCGCGGAGATCGACGCAAAGGCGTGAGGGGGGGCCGGTGTGAGGGACGGGGCCGCGACGTCCCTCCTCCACGTCGTCCTGGCGAAAGCCAGGACCCATAGCCACCGGCAGGCGTGGTTACGGGGGACTGGGAGTTGCCACTTCGCGCCACAACCTCTCCCTGGGGTAAATGGGTCCTGGCTTTCGCCAGGACGACACCGAGGATGGATGCGCGCCGATCAACAACAACGAATATTCAACACAAGGAAACACCATGGACATCGGATTCATCGGCCTCGGAAACATGGGTTTCCCGATGGCGCGGCGGCTGATCGAGGCCGGCAACCGGCTCGTCGTGTTCGACACGCGCCAGGAGGTCGTCGACAAGCTGGTGGCGCGCGGCGCCACTGCGGCGACATCGCCAAAGGACGTCGCCGACCAGGTCGAGACGGTCATGGCGAGTCTGCCCTCGCTGCAGGCTTCGCTCGCGGTTGCGACGGGGCCGAACGGCGTGATCGAGGGGAGCCGCGTCAAACGCTTCATCGATCTCTCCACCGTCGGTTCGGCGATGGCGGTGAAGATTCACGGCCTGCTCGCCGAGCATGACATCGTGCAGATCGACTGCCCGGTCTCCGGCGGCGTCGGCGGCGCCGAGAAGGGCACGCTCGCGGTGATGGTCTCGGGGCCGAAGACCGAGTTCGAGCTGCTCAAGCCCGCGCTCGACATCATCGGAAAGGTGTTCTTCATCGGCGAGAAGCCCGGCGCGGCGCAGACCATGAAGCTCGCCAACAACTTCTTGTCCGCCACCGCGATCGTGGCGACCTCGGAAGCAGTGGTGATGGGCGTCAAGGCAGGGCTCGATCCTGCCGTGATGATCGACGTCATCAATGCGGGCTCGGGCATGAATACCGCGAGCCGCGACAAGTTTCCGCGCTCGGTGCTGCCGCGCAGCTTCGACTTCGGCTTCGCCACGGGACTGATGGTGAAGGACGTGCGGCTGGCGCTGGAGGAGATGAAGCAGCTCGGCCTGTCGATGGAAGTCGCGGATGCGGTCGGCCGGTTGTGGGAGACGGTCATCAGCGCGGAAGGCGCCGAGTCCGATTTCACCGCGGCGATCAAGCCGATCGAGAAGAAAGCGGGCGTTGTGGTTGGCGGCAGGCCACCCAGCTAGCGCCAACACGAGAACGCAGCGCCGATGACCGGCGCTGCGCTGTCCTCCTTGGATCGATCTGCTACGAGCGGCGTCTGCCAAGTTCCAGAAGGTCGATCGGCTGTTCCCGTTGAAGGGAGGCCGAGCCCCCGCTGCATTTGATATACTTCTCGTCGCACCTGCGCATGCACCGTCTCTCGCTCGAGCATTTCGCAGAGGTATTGTTGCAGCTGACCCACGTAATGTCGCACCGCGTGACCCGGGCCGACGCAACGCCGGAAAGTCCGAGCAGGAAGGCCACGCCGCAAGCTACGAAAAGCATGCGAAGCAGGCCGACGCCGGCGAGTGAACCGTTCATTCCAATCTCCTGTGTTGGCCGGGCACGTCTGCGCCTGCCGCCGAGTGTTTGACGAAGACGCAGTTCAAGCCTTGGCGAGATAGGGGATCGTGCCTGCCAAGTCCGTATCGTCGATCAACTGGAAGCGGCTCTCGCTGCCGCCCCTGCGCGCTGCCGCGAAGCGGCCGTAGGCGGGATCAGCGACGAAGGACTCCGCTGCCTTTGCGGTTGGAAAGGACATGATCGCGATCAGCGAGGTGTCGAGAGGGGCACCTTCAAGGGTTTTCACATTGCCGCTGCGGGAAAGATACTTGCCGCCATGCTTGTGCACCAGCTCGTGGACGGACGCTGCGTAGTCCGGCACCCACTTTCCGTCGGTCACTTTGATGTCCGCGATCAGATACGCTGTCATGTCGTGTCTCCTGGCTCGAGTTCAGCTCCGCGTTGATACAGGCGGGCATCACTTCGGTGCCAGAACACGGCCGGGGCTCGCCAGTACGGGAACTGTAGCGGGGCGATACAAATACTGAATTGCGCTGCCCTGGATCAGCTCGCCAGCTTGCGTTCCTTGGCGAACGGGCTGAGGCCCAGCCAGCTTTGCATGGCCGCGGCAAGCTGCCGGTCGCCCGTGAGGAGCATCCGCCGGCTTGCGACGGCCGCGCGCACGGTATCGAGTCCCATCCAGATCGCCGTCATCGTGCGCAGATCCACCGACACGTAAAGATCGACGTCGAAACCGGGATCAATCGAGCAGAGGTCGACGCTGTCGTCGGGATCGACGATCAGCCACCACGATCGCTGCGTCGAAGGCAATTCCGGATACGCGAACTGCAGAACACTGCGGCGGGTCGGCATCGGCGTCGTGTTCAAATTCCGCCGCATGTCCCACATCAACAGCTGGACATCGAGATGCTGAAGCGACAGATGCGACTCGATGCGGCGCTGGCCCCAGATGCCGAACGCCTCGACGATGGGGCCGAGTTCGCGTCCGGCGGCGGTCAGCTGATACTCGATCACGCCGCGCTCGGAAGCCGACGGCTGGCGGATGACGATGCCTGCGGCTTCGAGTTCCTTCAGGCGATGGGAAAGCAGCGCAGGCGACATGCGGGGAACGCCGCGGCGCAACTCGTTGAACCGGGTCGAGCCGGCGACGAGTTCACGTAGCAGTACGACGGTCCAGCGCGTGCATAATATCTCGGCCGCCATCGCGACCGGACAGAACTGCCTGTAGCTGCCGATGGTCATGCGGGCCTCCGTGACAAGCGAAGGTGCAACCTTAGGGCCGCGGCGCGCGGCTTCCTAGTTCAGTTTCTGTATCAGCAGCGATTCATTCCCTGAACTGGCCGCGGACCGTGGTGAGCGTCTATTCGACCTGCATTGGCAAGCCGGCCGCCGCGATCACGGCCCGCCGGACACAGGAGATTACCATGAAGAAATACGATTCAGCGGCTTCCAGATTGCTCGTTTCGGTTCGCAGCGCCGCGATTTGTGCCCTCGGCCTGGGCGTCAGCGTCATGCCGGCGTCTGCAGCCAATCTGACGAGGAGCATCGAGGTCAGCAGTGCTGCGGCCGAGGTGTGGTCCGTCATCGGCCCGTTCTGCGCGATCAAGGATTGGCTGCCGCCGGTGGGGCAGTGCATTGCAGACGGCAAGTCGCCGCCAACCCGGACGCTCGTCACCAGGGACGGCAAGGCCTCGTTCGTGGAGACGCAGACTGCGCGGAACGACAGAGACTACAGCTATTCCTACGCGTTCCTGTCGAGCCCACTGCCGGTGAGCCAGTACAAGTCGACCATCAAGGTCACGGCAAAGGGTGAAGGCGCGTCGGTGGTGACATGGACCGGAATCTACACGCCCGACCCCGGGCGGGAGAAGGAAGCGGTCGATGCCCTCGGCGGCGTCTATGATTCCGGTCTCGCCGCGATCAGGGACCGGTTCAAGAAGTAGGAGTCAATGCAGCGATGGGCGCAGCGGTAGCTGCGCTCATCGTGGACGGTCACAGCCTCACAACCAGGGCGCCGGCTCATCCATCGCGATCAGCTGCTCGACCTCGATGCGCGGTCGCACGACGGCGTACTGGTCGCCCTTCACCAGCACTTCGGGCACCAGCGGCCTCGTATTGTAGGTGCCGGCCTGCACTGCGCCATAGGCACCTGCGGTCATGATGGCGATGAGGTCACCGGGCTTTGGCATCGGCAGCGTGCGGTCGAGCGCGAGGTAATCGCCGGTCTCGCAGACCGGGCCGACGACGTCGGCCGTGATCGTGGCCGCGCCCTTCGCCGGCTGTCTCACCGGCAGAATATCGTGATGGGCCTCGTACAGCGTCGGCCGGATCAGATCGTTCATGGCGGCATCGATGATGACGAAATTCTTGCCGTCGCCGTGCTTCACGTAGATCACCTTGGCGACCAGGATGCCGGCATTGCCGACGATCATGCGGCCCGGCTCGAACATCAGCGTGCAGCCGAGATTGTGGCTGACGCGCTTGACCATGGCGGCATAAGCGTCGGGCGCCGGCGGCGCTTCGCGGTCCATGTAATAGGGAATGCCGAGGCCGCCACCGAAATCCACATGCGAGATGTTGTGGCCGTCCGCACGCAGCGTCTGCACGAATTCGGAGAGGATGCGGAACGCGATCTCCATCTTGGAGAGGTCGGTGATCTGGCTGCCGATATGCACGTCGGTGCCTGTGACCTCGATGCCCGGCAGCTTCGCGGCGCGGGCATAGACCTCGCGGGCATGCGCGATCGGGATGCCGAACTTGTTCTCGGACTTGCCAGTCGAGATCTTTGCGTGAGTGCCGGCATCGACGTCAGGATTGACGCGGATCGAGATCCGCGCGGTCTTGCCCGTCTCCGTCGCAAGGCGCGACAGCAGCTCGAGCTCCGGCTCGGATTCGACGTTGAGGCAGAGGATGTCGGCGGCCAGCGCGGCGCGCAGCTCGTCTTCCGTCTTGCCGACGCCGGAGAACAGGATCCTGTTTGCCGGAATGCCGGCGGCCAGCGCGCGCTTCAATTCGCCGCCGGAGACCACGTCCGCGCCGGCCCCGAGCCTGGCCAGCGTCCGCAACACCGACTGGTTTGAGTTCGCCTTCATGGCGTAGCAGACCAGCACCTTCTCGCCGGCGAAAGCGTCGGTGAAAACGCGATAGTGCCGCTCGAGCGTGGCGGTCGAATAGCAATAGAACGGCGTGCCGACGGCTGCGGCCAGCTCGGACAGGTTCACCGCCTCGGCGTGCAGCACGCCGTTGCGATAGTCAAAATGGTTCATGGCGTTGGCTCAGTTGCCCCAGCCTATCGGCTGGGTCTTTCGTCCAGGAGCGGGTCGAGGATAAACGGTTTCTTCCTGCCCTTGGTCGCCGCCGGTGCGGCGTCCGCGCCATAGGTGGGATTGAACACGCTCGGCGTCCTCTGGGCTTCGGTCTCGGTATCGGTCGGCGGCGCGATGTTGGCCGTTGACGCGCTGGAGGCGGTCGGCGGCAGATCCAGCGGGCCCTTGCGGCCACAGCCGGCAAGCGCGAGCGCCGTCAGGCTCAAGACAATGATGGCCCACCCCGAGCCGGCCGGGCGAAACTTTGACGTCACGACGAAATCCCCACTACGCGCGGCGCACCATACAGAGATTGGCGCGCTCTGGCGAGACCCGGATGACCATGAAACATAAGCGAAATTTTGCCCTCAGCCCAATTTTCGCTCTTTTTCCAGCCGCCTCAGCCAGGCCTTGGCCTGCGACGCCACGTTCTTCGGCGCGGTGCCGCCGAAGCTGGTCCGGCTCTTCACCGACGATTCGACCGAGAGCACGCCAAGCACGTCTTTCGTGATCTTCGCTTCGATTGCCTGCATCTCCCTCAGCGGCAGCTCGTGCAGCGCCACGCCACCCTCGGCGGCTTTCGCGACGATACGGCCGGTGACGTGATGGGCCTCGCGGAACGGCATCTTCAGCGTCCGCACCAGCCAGTCGGCAAGATCGGTCGCGGTGGCGTAGCCCTCGCCTGCGGCCGTCTTCATCTTCGCTTCATCAGGCACGAGATCCCGGACCATGCCGCTCATGGCGCGGATCGCGAGCGACAGCGCGGCGAAGCCTTCCATGGCGCCCTGCTTGTCCTCCTGCATGTCCTTTTGATAGGCGAGCGGCAGGCCCTTCATCACGATCAGCAGCCCATTGAGCGCGCCGATCACGCGGCCGGTCTTGGCGCGCACCAGTTCGGCGGCGTCAGGATTGCGCTTCTGCGGCATGATCGAGGATCCCGTGGTGAACTTGTCGCTCAGGCGGATCATGCCGACTAGCGGCGAGGTCCAGATCACGATCTCCTCGGCGAAGCGCGACATGTGCACGGCGCAGATCGAGGCCGCCGACAGCGTCTCCAGCACGAAGTCGCGATCGGAAACCGCATCGAGCGAGTTGGCCATCGGACGATCGAAACCGAGCGCCTTCGCCGTAGCGTGACGGTCGATCGGGAACGAGGTACCGGCGAGCGCCGCAGCTCCGAGCGGGGACTCGTTCAGCCGCTTGCGCGCGTCCTGGAACCGGCCGCGATCGCGCGCGGCCATCTCGACATAGGCGAGCAGATGGTGGCCGAAGGTCACCGGCTGCGCGGTCTGTAGATGCGTGAAGCCCGGCATGACCGTTCCGGCATGCTCCAGCGCGCGCTCGACCAGCGCCTGCTGGAACGCGGCGAGCGCGGCGTCGGTCTCATCGAGGACATCGCGGACATAGAGACGGAAATCGGTCGCGACCTGGTCGTTGCGCGAGCGCGCGGTGTGCAGGCGGCCGGCGGCAGGGCCGATCAGCTCGGACAGGCGGCTCTCGACATTCATGTGAATGTCCTCGAGCGCGCGCTTGAATTCGAAGCCGCCCTTGCCGATCTCTGACAAAATCGTGTCTAGACCCTTGCCGATATTTTTCGCATCAGAGGCCGTGATGATGCCCTGTGCGGCCAGCATCGCGGCGTGGGCCTTGGACGCGGCAATGTCCTGGGCAAAGAGGTGACGATCGACGTCGATGGAGACGTTGATCTCTTCCATGATCTCGTCGGGACGTTCCGAGAACCGGCCGCCCCACATCTTGTTGCTCATGATCCCCTGCTCACGCCTTGCCTGTCGCCGCCGCATGTTTGCTGACGGCTGCCAGCCGTATTAAGAGGCCTCTGATAGCCATATCTGCGACCGGATGACAAACGATATGCTCGACCCCAACGACAGGCTCGACCAAAGGAAAGCGCGGTCGGCCACGCGCCGCATCCCCGTCGTCATCGCCACCGTGGTGGTCGGGGGCCTGGCTGGCTTTGCAGCGCTGTACGGGCTGGGCCTGGGCCGGGCCCCATCCGGCGATCCCGCCTGCCGGGCGGCGGTGAACACCGCACAGAAGATCGCGCCGCTCGCCCATGGCGAGGTGGCGGCGCTGACCATGGCGACCGCACCGCTGAAGCTGCCGGACCTGGCCTTCGAGGACGCCGACGGCAAGCCGAAGAAGCTGTCGGATTTCCGCGGCAAGACGCTACTGGTGAACCTCTGGGCCACCTGGTGCGTGCCCTGCCGCAAGGAAATGCCGGCGCTCGACGAGCTCCAGGGCAAGCTTTCGGGCCCGAATTTCGAGGTGGTGGCGATCAATATCGACACCCGCGACCCCGAAAAGCCCAAGGCGTTCCTGAAAGAGGCCAATCTTATCCGGCTCGGCTATTTCAACGATCAGAAAGCCAAGGTTTTTCAGGATCTTAAAGTGATAGGCCGGGCTTTAGGCATGCCCACCTCGGTGCTGGTCGATCCCCAAGGCTGTGAGATCGCGACGATCGCGGGGCCGGCGGAATGGGCGAGCGAGGATGCGCTCAAGCTGATCCGTGCTGCGACGGGCAAAGCCGCCGCGTCGTTCTAGGCGATGATGTTTAGGCCGTGACGTTGAGGTTGCCGCCGACGCCGGCGCCGACATTGGCAAGCGAGGGCTGTCCGGCGCCGAGCAGCGTCAGGACGGTGGATTTCTCCGCATCCGCGTTCTGCTTCATCAGCGTCGCCGAGATATTCGACTGCAGCGCCCCTTGCTGAGCGGCCAGCATGCTGCTGACCATCGCCATCATGTCCATTACGCAAACCCTCGTACCGCGCGTAACCTAGACGCGACCGGTTAACGAGACCTGAATTGTCAGGAAGCGCCGTGGGGTGGGCTTTGTCCGTGTCCCGGACGCGGCGCGGCACGAAGTGACGCACCGCAGAGCCGGGACCCATGCTTCAGCATGCACGAGGCCTCTGGGCCCCGGCTCTGCAGCGCTTCGCGCTGCGTCCGGGGCACCGGACAGCTTTATCTCGTCGGAACCGGCTTGGCGCCGCGGTAGTCGTAGAAACCGCGCTGGGTCTTGCGACCGAGCCAGCCCGCCTCGACGTATTTCACCAGTAGCGGGCACGGGCGGTACTTGGAGTCGGCGAGGCCCTCATGCAGCACCTGCATGATCGACAGGCAGGTATCGAGGCCGATGAAATCGGCGAGCTCCAGCGGGCCCATCGGATGGTGCGCCCCGAGCTTCATCGCCGCGTCGATCGCCTCGACGTTGCCCACGCCTTCGTACAGCGTGTAAATCGCCTCGTTGATCATCGGCAGCAGGATGCGGTTGACGATGAAGGCCGGGAAATCCTCGGAGACCGCGACCTGCTTGCCGAGCTTGCCGACGAATTCCTTTGACGCCTCGAAGGTCTGGTCGTCGGTGGCGATGCCGCGGATCAGCTCCACCAGCTCCATCAGCGGCACCGGATTCATGAAGTGAATGCCGATGAAGCGTTCGGGCCGGTCGGTGGCGGCGGCGAGCCGGGTGATCGAGATCGAGGAGGTATCGGAGGCAACGATCGCCTCCGGCTTCAACACGGCGCAGAGATCGTGGAAAATCTTGCGCTTGACCTCTTCCTTCTCGACCGCGGTCTCGATCACGAGATCGCAGTCCGCGAGATCGTCCAACTTTTCGCCGGCCACGATACGCGCCATCGCCTTGGCTTTGTCGTCCTCGCTGACGGCCTTCTTGGAGACCTGCCGCGTCAGGTTGCCGTTGATCGTGGCCATGCCTGACTTGAGGCGGTCGGTCGAAATGTCGTTGAGCACCACGTCGAAGCCGGCCAGCGCAGCGACATGCGCGATGCCATTGCCCATCTGCCCCGCGCCGATCACGCCGACCTTCTTGATTACTGCCGCCATAATGTCATCCACCGGAACGGCGCGCTATCAACCGCGCCTGCCTATCCCCCGAGCCGGGAGGTCTGATTTAATCAGAACCCGGCCTCGAAACCTAGATTGGATCGCCTCGAAGGCGTGTCCCGCGCCAAAGAAAACGCCTCAAAAAGCAACACCAGCCGGAGTTTATAGCTCCAGCCGGTGTTTTAGCGCGTTTTACTTGCCGAGCTTGCCGAGTTCGGCAGTCAGCTCCGGAACCGCCTGGTAGAGGTCTGCGACCAAGCCGTAATCAGCGACCTGGAAGATCGGCGCGTCTTCGTCCTTGTTGATCGCGACGATTACCTTGGAGTCCTTCATGCCGGCCAGATGCTGGATCGCGCCGGAAATGCCGACCGCGACATAGAGCTCGGGGGCCACGACCTTGCCGGTTTGACCGACCTGCCAGTCGTTCGGCGCATAGCCCGCATCCACCGCCGCGCGCGAAGCGCCGACGCCGGCGCCGAGCTTGTCGGCGAGCGGCTCGATGTACTTTGCGAAATTCTCGCGGCTCTGCATGGCGCGGCCACCGGAGACGATGATCTTGGCCGAGGTCAGCTCGGGACGATCGCTCTTGGCGACTTCCTCGCCGACAAAGGACGACAGGCCCGGATCGGCCGCCGCCGCGACGCTCTCGACCGACGCGCTGCCGCCTTCACCTGCCGCGGCGAAGGTGGAGGTGCGCACGGTGATGACCTTCTTGGCGTCCTTCGACTTCACCGTCTGGATGGCGTTGCCGGCGTAGATCGGACGCTCATAGGTGTCGGGGGCGACCACCTTGGTGATCTCCGAGACCTGCATGACGTCGAGCAGGGCCGCGACGCGCGGCATCACGTTCTTGAAGCGCGAGGTCGCGGGCGCGACGATGGCGTCATAGGACGGCGCCAGCGAAACGATCAGCGCGGCCAGTGGCTCGGCCAGATCGTGCGCGTAAAGCGCGCCGTCGGCGAGCAGCACCTTCTTCACACCGGCAAGCTTGGCAGCGGCGTCCGCTGCGGCCTTGGCGTTCTCGCCGGCCACCAGAACCTCGATGTCGGCGCCGAGCGCGGCCGCTGCGGTCAGGGCCTTGTTGGTCGCATCCTTGAGCGACGCATTGTCGTGTTCGGCAATCAGAAGCGTCGTCATCAGAGCACCCCGGCTTCGTTCTTGAGTTTAGACACCAGCTCGGCGACGTCCTTGACCTTGACGCCCGCCTTGCGGCCCGCCGGCTCGGTCGTGTTGAGAACCTCTAGGCGGGGGGTGGGGTCGACGCCGTAATCGGCCACGGTCTTGTCCGCAATCGGCTTCTTTTTGGCCTTCATGATGTTCGGCAGCGAGGCGTAGCGCGGCTCGTTGAGACGGAGATCGGTGGTGACGATCGCCGGTCCCTTCAGCTTCACGGTCTGCAAGCCGCCGTCGACTTCGCGGGTGACCTTGAAGTCGCTGCCTTCAACCTCGAGCTTCGAGGCGAAGGTCGCCTGCGACCAGCCGAGCAGCGCGGCCAGCATCTGGCCGGTCTGATTGCTGTCGTCGTCGATCGCCTGCTTGCCGAGAATGATCAGGCCCGGCTGCTCTTCGTCCGCGATCTTCTTCAGGATCTTGGCGACGGCGAGCGGCTCGACCGCGCCCTCGGCCTTCACCAGGATGCCGCGATCGGCGCCCATGGCGAGACCGGTGCGGATCGTTTCCGACGCCTGCGCCGGTCCGATGGAGACCACCACGACTTCGGTCGCCTTGCCGGCTTCCTTCAGGCGCAGCGCTTCCTCGACCGCGATTTCGTCGAACGGGTTCATCGACATTTTGACGTTGGCGAGTTCAACGCCCGATCCATCGCTCTTGACGCGGACCTTGACGTTGTAATCGACCACCCGCTTTACCGGCACCAAGACCTTCATCGATCCTCTTTCACTCAATCTGGGAGGGGATTTATCAACTGGCGCGGAACCTAAAGGCCTGATCCGGCCCGGTCAACGCGCGAAGGGGTCTAATTTTGGCGCCCAGAAATGCGCCGCCTGATGGGTCAGCGATTCTGGCCCGGAACCCAAAGCACGTCGCCGGCGCCGTCGTCGTTACTGGCGCGGCTGGCCACGAACAGGAAGTCTGACAGGCGGTTCATATACTGGATGCCAGCGGCACCAACAGGCTCTTCCGGCCGGGCCGCCAGTTCCACCATCACGCGTTCCGCCCTGCGGCAAATCGTACGGGCGACATGGAGGTAGGCTGCGGCTGGCGTCCCGCCCGGCAGCACGAAGGAGGTCAGGGGTGCCAGCTTGTCGTTGAGCGCGTCGACGTCGCGCTCGAGCCGCTCGACCTGGCTCGCCACCACCCGCAGCCGCTCCGCCTTGCCCTCACGTTCGGGCACCGCGAGGTCCGCGCCGAGGTCGAACAGATCGTTCTGGATGCGGCCAAGCATCGCGTCGAGCTCGGGCGCATCCCTGGTGTGAAGCCGGACCACGCCGATCGCAGCATTGGTCTCGTCGACCGTGCCATAGGCCTCGATGCGCAGATCGTATTTCGGCCGGCGCTCGCCCGAGCCGAGCGCTGTCGTGCCGTCGTCACCGGTTTTCGTATAGATGCGGTTGAGCACGACCATGTTAACGCCCCATCGCCCACACGGCGACCATCGCGATGACGATCGCCACGAACTGAAGCAGCACGCGCCAGCGCATCAGCTTCTGCGAGGTGTTGGGCGAGCCGCCGCGCATCATGTTGATGAGACCGAGCAGCAGCACCAACGCCACGGCGCCGGCCGCGATCGGCAGGATGAAAGTACTCAGGAGAGATGCCATTCGAGGGTAGATAACACCCTGCGCGCCGGTCCGCCATGGCGTTCCCGATCTGGCTTTTAAGCCAATAATATCAGAAGCTAGCTGGATGAATCCGGATTTGCGCGAACTGCCCATCCTCTTCGCCTCTCCCGACTTGCGGGAAGAGGCCGGAATACGCTCCCCGCGCGCGGGAAGCGGCAGCGGCAACAGCAGTGCAGGTGGCGCGTGAAGGCAGTCCGCACCGTCTACCTTGTCGTAATGGACGCGTTCTACACGTTCCTTGCCGATGACGGCTGGGCGATCGCGAGCCATATCGCGCTGTCGACGCTGATGGCGCTATTCCCGTTCCTGATCGTCCTGACATCGCTCGCCGGCTTCTTCGGCTCCAAGGAACTCGCCGATCAGGCTGCGAGCCTCATGCTCCAGGTCTGGCCCAAGCAGGTCGCGGATTCGATCTCGGGGGAAGTCCACGACGTGCTGACCACGACCCGCACCGGCCTATTCACCATCGGTGCGGTGCTGTCGGTCTACTTCGCCTCCAACGGTGTCGAGGCGCTGCGGGTCGCGCTCAACCGCGCCTATGCGGTCGTGGAGATGCGCCCCTGGTACTGGCTACGGCTGGAATCGATCGCCTACACGCTTATTGCGGCCTTCACCGCGCTCGCCATGGCATTCCTGATCGTGCTCGGGCCGCTGCTGATCGAGGCCGCGCGTGCGCACATTCCGCTATTCGTTGAATCCAACGAGAGGATCCTCACCTGGCTGCGCTACGGCATCACCGTCGCCGCGTTGGTGGTGGCGCTGATGATCCTGCATACCTGGCTGCCGGCGGGACGGCGCCGGTTCCTCCAGATCCTGCCCGGCATCGTCTTCACCATCGTGGCGTCGCTGATCTCGGGCATCGTGTTCGGCCAGTACCTCGCGCGCTTCGCCAACAATTACGTGACGATGTATGCGGGGCTCGCCTCGGTGATCATCGCGCTGGTGTTCCTGTATTTCATCGCCGCGATCTTCGTTTTCGGCGGCGAGCTCAATGCCGCGATCATCAAGTCGCGGCTTCCTCACGGCGTGTCGCTGCAAGCAGCGCAGTCGCTAGCGCCCGCGGAGACACAGGCTTGACCAGAAATGCGTCGGCGCCGGCCTCGCGTGAAGCGACTTCGTCTTCGCCGCGACCGGACACCCCGATGATGGGGATCTGAGCCAGCGGCGTCGCCATGGTGCGGATCCGCCTGATCGCCTCGACGCCATTGATGCCCGGCAGCACCATATCCATTAGCACCGCGTCGAAGGCGCCCTGCGCGAGCCGGTTCACCGCGTCCTCGCCGCGCCCGATGAATTCGGCATGATGACCGAGCTCGGTCAGGATGGTGTTGAGCACGACGCGGCCGAACGGATTGTCCTCGACGCTGAGCAAGCGCAACGCCGGGACCGCATCCATCTCGGCTTCGCCCTTCGACTTGCGGGACTTGCCCGATCCCGTGGCACACACCGACACCGTCAACGTGAAGGTGGCGCCGCCGCCGGGCCGAGGGGCAACCGTGATGTCGCCGCCCATCGCGCGCGCCAGTTGCTTCACCGACGACAGGCCCAGGCCGGCGCCGCCGAAGCGCGAGGCAATGGTGACGTTGGCTTGGGTAAACGGCCGGAACAACCGCTTGATCTCGGCCATGGTGAGGCCAATGCCGCTGTCGGACACCGCGAAGGCGACACCGACGCTGCCTTTGCCCTTGGCTTTGCCTTTGCTCTTGGTCTTGCCCTTGGCGGAACGCCAAGGCGCGACCGTGAGCGCCACGCCGCCGTGCTCGGTGAATTTCACGGCGTTGTCGATCAGGTTCTCGAGTGCGGCGCGCAGGCGCACGGGATCACCGACCACCAGCCCGGGCAGATTCTCTGAGATATCGACCTCGGCTTGGAGACCCTTGGCTGCGGCGCGACCGGCCAGCGAATCGCCGGCGTTGCGGGCAAGGGTCCGCAGGTCGAACAAATCCTGCCGCAGCGTGCTTCCACCTCCGACGCCCTTGCCGGTCCCCTTGCCGGTTCTGGCGGCATCGACGAACAGGGTGGCAAGGTTCGCCAGATGCTCGGCACCGGCCTTGATCGTGTCGGCCCAGCGTCTTTCCCGCTCACCGAGATCCGAAGTCGCGAGCAGATCGCTGATCGCGAGAATGCCGGTCAGGGGGGTGCGGACCTCATGGGCAAAGGCGGCAAGCGCAGCCTGGACGACGTCCGGCTCGACCCGCTTGGTGCTGCGCTTGCGCAACCGGGCGGTCGGCCCGGAGCGCTTCCGAGCCACTCGCTTGGACGTCCCCGTAGTGCGCGCTGCGCGCGTTTTCGCCGCCATAACTCCCCTTCGAAGTATCCCCTTCGAACCCGGGCCGTCAGGTGAGCATGGCACGGCGGAACACCCGGAGTCACGGCGGCGTTTGGCTAACCCCCAGAGAAACTTAACCTAATCCCACCAGCTGGCGGATACCGGCCGGCGTGGCGCCGGCAGCACGCAATTCACGTAGGCCGGTCGAGCTGGTTGATTTCGACAGCTTCCGGCCGGCCTCGTCACGAAGTAGCCCATGGTGGCGGTAGACGGGTTCCGGCAGGCCGAGCAGAACCTGGAGCAGACGGTGGACCGAAGTGGCGTGGAACAGGTCCTGGCCCCGCACGATCTCGCTGATGTCCTGGAGCGCATCGTCGACAACGACGGACAGATGATAACTGGTCGGCGTCTCCTTGCGGGCCAGAATGACGTCGCCCCAGGCTTCTGGCCGCGCCGGGACGACGCCACGCTCACCATCGGGCCCCTCGCCCAGTTCGTTCCAGCTCAGGCCGGCGGCGCGGCGGCAGGCCGCCGCCATGTCGAGCCGAAGCGCATAAGGCGCGCCGGTGTCGATGAGGCGGTCGCGCTCGTCGGCGGACAGCGATCTGGCGGCGCCGCGATAGAGCGGCGCGCCGTCGGGATCGCGAGGCCACGGCCCATCCGCTTCACGCGCCGTAACCTGCCTTGCGATCTCGGCGCGGCTTTCGAAGGCGGGATAGACCAGGCTGAGCGCCGAGAGCCTGTCCAGTGCCGCCCGATACGCGTCGAGATGCTCCGACTGCCGCCGCACCGGCATCTCCCAGGCGATGCCGAGCCAGGCGAGGTCTTCGTCAATCGCTGTCTCATATTCCGGCCGGCAACGCGTCGCGTCGATGTCCTCGATCCGCAGCAAGAGCCGCCCACTGGTCTCGCGCGCGCGGTCGGAATTCAACAGCGCTGAATAGGCGTGGCCAAGGTGCAGGTAGCCGTTCGGACTGGGGGCAAATCGGAAAACGGGTGGCGACATATGCACAAATCTCGTCATGACCGGACTTACCCGATCATCCATCTTCCAACACTCTGTTACGATAGGAGATGGATGCGCGGGTCAAGTCCGCGCAGGACGAGTTGAGCAAGCAATGACCATCCACCTCGAGACCCAGTCCGACCTCGAAGAAGCCGTCCACGCGCTGGTCAAGCGCGATCCGCGCCTGAAGCCCGTGCTGGCGACTGCCGGCATGCCGACGTTGCGGCGGCGCGAGCCGGGCTTTGCGGGGATAGCGCACATTGTCTGCGGGCAACAGCTCTCGACCGCGAGCGCCGCGGCGATCTGGGGACGGCTGTCGGCTGCCTTCGATCCGTTCGACCATGACGCGGTGCGACGCGCGCGCACCGACCGATTGGGGCGGCTCGGCCTGTCCGCCGCCAAGATCAAGACGCTGAAACATCTCGCGCGCGAGATCACCGCACAGCGGCTGAACCTCGACGTGCTCGCCGAAGAAGACGCCGATGCCGCGCATCACACGCTGATCGCACTGCCCGGCATCGGCCCCTGGACCGCGGACGTCTATCTGCTGTTCTGCCTCGGCCATGGCGACGCCTGGCCGGCCGGTGACCTCGCCGTGCAGGAAGGCATTCGCATCGGGCTCGGCTTGCAGGCGCGGCCAACGGAGAAGCAGATGGCGCCGCTCGCCGAACCCTGGCGCCCCCTGCGCGGTGCGGCGGCGCATCTATGGTGGAGCTATTATCGCGCGGTGAAAAAACGCGAGGGCGTCATCGCGGGATCAGCTTAGCCCCGCAACCCAACGCGATCGGTCCGGGCGCAATCGGCGACGAAGTCGACCACGGCCCGCACCGCCGGCAGATCGACGAGGTCGGGATGGGCGAGCAGCCAAAGGTCCGCCACGCTGGCGAGCTTCTGCGGCGCGACGCGCACGAGATCGGGATAGCTTGCGGCGACAAAACACGACAGGGCGGAGATTCCGAGTCCGGCGCGGACCGCCGCCAGCATGTCGCCCTGCGACGAGCAGCGCATAACCACCCTGGCCTGACGCGTGACGACGTCGCTCCAGCGCGCAAGCTGGACGTTAGAGGTCTGATCGGCGAAACCGATGACGCTGTGCCCCTTCCACTCGCCGCGCCGTTCCGGCAAGGACCGCCCGCCGGCGTAGTCGCGTGAGGCGTAAAATCCCGTGCCGAGACGGCCGATCTTGCGGCCGACCAGATTTTCCTCGCCGCTGTCAAAGGGCCGCAGCACCACGTCCGCCTCGCGCCGGCGTACGCTGGCCGGAAACGGATGGGTGATGATCTCGAGCTGGACGTGATCATGCGCGCGCAGGAAAGCAGGCAGGCGCGGCATCAGCCAATGCGAGGCCAGCGTCGCGCCGATCGACAGCTTGACGGTACCACGCGCCTTGTGCCCTCCGGCCGAGACGGCCGTCTCCGCCCGCAGCGCGGCCGCCGCCATCGCCTCGGCGTGCTCGCGCAGTGTCCGTCCATCCGCGGTCAGTGCCAGACCGTCGGCGGCGCGTGCCACCAGCCTGGTGCCGAGCTGGGCTTCCAGCGCCGCGATCTTGCGGCTTACGGTGGGATGGCTGCTGTGCAGCCGGCGTGCCGCGCCGGTGAAGCTGCCGGTCTCGGCGACCGCGACGAAGGTCTTGCAAAGGTCCCAGTCCATGCGCGGCCTCTGTTCAAATCTGAATAGTCATGCGTTCAATATTGAACGATCGGAGGCCGCACTCCAACCCTATAATGGCGTCAAATGAACATGGGCGGCAACTCGCCCGCGACGATCAACAGGGAAACGCCTCGTGATCCGCCTGCCGGCGGGCTGCGTTTCCGGGAGGACATCATGGCGCTGCCGGCTCTCTTGAAGGATTCGCTCGAGCTGCCCGTGGTCGGCTCGCCGCTCTTCCTCGTCTCCGGCCCCGAGCTGGTGATCGCCCAGTGCAAGGCCGGTGTTGTCGGCTCGTTTCCGGCGCTCAATGCCCGTCCGGTGGAAAAGCTCGACGAGTGGCTGAGCCGCATCGAGGACGAACTCGGCGAATACAAATCGCGCAATCCCGGCAAGAAGGTCGCACCCTACGCCGTCAACCAGATCTGCCACGCCTCCAACGACCGGCTGATGAAGGACATGGAGACCTGTGTGAAGCACAGGGCGCCCATCATCATCACCTCGCTGCGGCCGCCCGCCGAACTCGTCGAGGCCGCACATTCCTACGGCGGCCTCGTGTTCCACGACGTCATCAACGTCAAGCACGCGCGCAAGGCCGCCGAGCAGGGCGTCGACGGCCTGATTCTGGTCTGCGCAGGCGCTGGAGGACATGCAGGAACGCTCTCGCCTTTCGCGCTGGTACGTGAGGTCAAGCAATGGTTCGACGGCGCGATCCTGCTGTCGGGCGCAATCAGCGACGGCTTCGCAATCGCCTCCGCGCTGACGCTGGGCGCCGACCTCGCCTATATCGGTACGCGCTTCATCGCGACGAAGGAAGCCAACGCTGACGAAGCCTACAAGTCCGCCCTGACACAGCACGCCGCGCACGACATCGTCTACACCAACCTCTTCACCGGCGTGCACGGCAACTATCTCGGCCCTTCGATTGCCGCGGCCGGGCTCGATCCGGACAATCTGCCGGCCGCCGACAAGACGAAGATGAATTTCGGCTCCGGCGGCAACATGAAGTCCAAGGCGTGGCGCGACATCTGGGGCTCGGGCCAGGGTATCGGCCAGATCGCCGACGCGCCGCCGGTCGCCGAGCTCGTCGACCGGATGAAACGGGAATTCGACCAGGCCCGACAGGATTTCCTGATGCGCGCCAGCGCCTAAAGGCTCGGACCGACAACAAAACGGGAGGACACCATGAAGCTGACAGCCGCACTGATCGGCATGTCGTTGCTGACGCTCGCTGGCGGTAGCGCCCATGCCGAAGGCAGCGACGAGATTCGCATCGGGCAGACCCTGCCCTATAGCGGTCCGGCCTCCGGCTTCGGCGCGATCGGACGGACGCAGGAAGCCTTCTTCGAGAAGGTCAATGCCGAAGGCGGCATCAACGGCCGCAAGGTCAAGTTCATCACGCTGGACGACGCCTATTCGCCGCCCAAGACCGTCGAGCAGACCCGCAAGCTGGTGGAGCAAGAGGAGGTGCTGATGATGTTCGGCTCGCTCGGCACCGCCACCAACAGCGCCGTGCAGCGCTATCTTAACGCCAAGAAGGTGCCGCAGCTGTTCGTGCTCTCGGGCGCCACCAAATGGGCGGATCCACAGAAGAACCCGTGGACGATGCCGGGCATGGCGGCCTACGAATCCGAAGGCGTGGTCTATGCCAAGTACATTTTGCAGACCAAGCCGGATGCCAAGATCGCGATCCTCTCGCAGAACGACGATTTCGGCCGCGACTATGTCGCGGGGTTCAAGCGCGCGCTCGGGACCAAGGCCGCAAACATGATCGTGGCGGAAGCAAGCTATGAGACCAGCGCGCCGACGATCAGTTCGCAGCTCTCGACCTTGAAGGCATCAGGCGCCAACGTGCTGTTCGGCGTCGTGGTCGGCAAGTTCACCTCGCAGATGGTCAAGGGCGTGGCCGAGATCGGCTGGAAGCCGGAGCTGTTCTTCGTGCCGACCTCGGCGTCGTCGATCTCTTTCCTGGAACCGGCAGGGCTCGACAACGCGGTCGGCCTGATCTCGTCGAGCAACCAGAAGGACACGATGGACCCGCAATGGGCCGACGATGCCGGCGTGAAGGAATATTTCGCCTTCATGAAGCGCTACATGCCGACCGCGGACCTCTCCAACTCCAACTACGCCGCGGGCTATCACTATGCCACGCTGCTGATGACGGTGCTGAAGGCGTGCAAGGATGATATCAGCCGCGACAACATCATGCGCCAGGCGGCCTCGCTGAAGGATGTGAAGCTACCGCTGCTGCTGCCGGGAATGACTGTTACGACCGGCCCCGACGACTATCTGCCGTTCCAGCAGCTTCAGCTCCGGCGCTTCAACGGCAAGAGCTGGGTCGGCTTCGGCGAGGTGCTGGATGATCGCTAGACGAGCGGGATGAGGAGACGCCATGATCATCAGCGGCGAACGCCAGATCAGCTATGACGACATCCGGGCCCGGATCAGGCGGGCGATGAGCGGCTTCCGCGCTCTGGGGCTTGCCGAGGCCGCGCCGGTCGCGATGATGCTGCGCAACGATTTCGCCCTGTTCGAGGTGGTTGCGGCCTCGGCCGCGCTGGGAAGTCCGGTGGTGCCGATCAACTGGCATTTGAAGGCCGAGGAGGTCCGTTACATCCTGGCCGACAGCGGGGCGAAGATCCTGGTCTGCCATGCCGATTTGCTGCCGCAGATCCGCGACGGCATACCGGCGGATGTCCTTCTCCTGGTCGTCGCGACCCCGCCCGAACTCGCAGCGACCTTCTCGATCCCTCGGGAGCTGACCGAGATCCCGGTGGGACTGACCGATTGGGACCGCTGGCGCGACGACCATCCGCAAGCGCAGGAGCCGCCGCGGCGGGCCGCAGCGATGATCTACACATCGGGCACCACGGGCATGCCGAAGGGCGTGCGGCGCATGCCGATGCAGCCCGAACAGGCGGCCGCCTCGGAACGTGTGGGCGGGATCGCCTACGGCATCAAGCCGCGGGACAACCAAATCGTGCTGATCAACGGGCCGATGTATCACTCGGCGCCGCATTCCTACGGCATGCTGGCGTTCCGCAGCGCTTGCACCATCGTCCTCCAGGCGCGGTTCGATGCCGAGGAGCTGCTGGCGCTGATCGAGCGCCACCGCGTCACGCACATTCACATGGTACCGACCATGTTCGTCCGGCTGCTGCGGTTGCCCGACGCGGTCAGGCAGCGTTACGACCTGTCGTCGCTGCGCTTCGTCGTGCACGGCGCCGCGCCCTGCCCGCCGGACGTCAAGCGCGCCATGATCGACTGGTGGGGACCGGTCATCAACGAGTATTTCGGCTCCACGGAGACCGGGATCCCGGTGTGGCACTCGGCCGAGGAAGCACTGAAGAAGCCCGGCACGGTCGGTCGCGCCATCGAAGGCGGCATCGTCAGGATCTTCCGCGACGACGGCAGCCCGTGCGGTGCCAACGAAGTCGGCGAAATCTACATGCGCCAGACGGCGGTGCCCGATTTCGACTATCACGGCAGGTCGCAGGCAAGGGCCGAGGCCGGCCGTGACGGCCTGGTCAGCGTCGGCGACGTCGGTTACCTCGACGCGGACGGCTATCTGTTCCTGTGCGATCGCAAGCGCGACATGGTGATCTCCGGCGGCGTCAACATCTATCCCGCCGAGATCGAGAACGCGCTGATCGGAATGCCCGGCGTGCGCGACTGTGCCGTGTTCGGCATCCCCGATGAAGAATTCGGCGAACGACTGTGCGCCTTTGTCGAGCCTGAGGCGGATGCCGAGCTCTCGGCCGACGCCGTCCGATCGTTCCTGCGCGGGCGGCTTGCCAACTTCAAGGTGCCGAAGAACGTCGAGTTCCGCGACGCGCTGCCGCGCGAGGCAACGGGAAAGATTTTCAAGCGCAAGCTGCGGGAGCCCTATTGGGCGACGTGAGCCGGGAGCTCACTTTCAGCTCACGACAAGAGCCAGTCTTCTCGGGCGAAGTGCAGACTGCATAAACGGGAAAGAGCGGCAATCGTTCCTGGATTCTTGAGAATTCGAGAACGTTGAAGCCACGCGCTTCGATTTCCGAGCTGCCGCAACCAATTCGAATCTCGTCTGTTGTCGACCGGCACAATCACTGCCGGAGGATAAACTATGTCACGTCTCATTTCGCTCGCTGCGGCTGTCCTGCTGCTCGGATCAATGCCCGTAAGCGCACAGTCGCAAAAGGCACAAAGCGGCCCGGGTAACAACGCCGTCAACAGCTCTGATCACAACAACTCCAACGCACCGGTTGCAGGCCGCAACAGCTTCACCGAGGGACAGGCGAAGTCGAAGATCGAGGGCGCGGGCTATTCCAATGTTTCTGGCCTGCAAAAGGACGACAACGGCGTCTGGCGCGGCAAGGCCGACAAGGCTGGGACCAAGGCGGACGTGAGCGTCGATTTCCAGGGCAACGTGAACCCCGCCAAGTAAGGAGGATAAAACATGACCACCACCATTTCTCGACTTTATGACACCTATTCGGATGCGGAACGTGCGGTCAGGCGTCTAGAGGCCGCGGGCGTGCCGCACTCCGACATCAGCATCGTCGCGAACAACTCCGATAATTGGTACGGCTCGTCCACCGGCAAGGTCGACCGCGACCGCGACGGCGTCGACGATCGCGCCGAAGGTGCCGGCACGGGCGCCGGCATCGGCGCAGGCCTCGGAAGCGCGGCGGGCCTGCTTGCAGGACTTGGCTTGTTGGCTATTCCGGGACTCGGCCCGGTGGTTGCTGCCGGATGGCTGGCTTCGACCGCAGTTGGTGCCGCAGCCGGCGCCGCGACAGGCGGCATCGTCGGCGCGCTGACCGAAGCCGGCGTCTCCAAGGACGATGCGTCGCGCTACGCGGAGGGCGTCCGGCGCGGCGGAACGCTGGTATCGGCGCGGGTACCCGACCAGGACCGTACGCGTCTCGATGCCCTTCTGCACGAGAAGGCCGTGAACCTGCAGGAACGCAGCACCGCCTGGCAAAAGTCCGGCTGGAACGGCTTCGATGCCGCAAGCCCGCCGTTGTCGCCCGACGATGTCGGCCGTGAGCGTGAGTTGTACGGCGCCGGCACGCGGGTGAGATAGGGATGTTCCGCTCGCCCCACGCGAGCGGCTGTGAATCCTAAGCGCGAGGAGGCTCCACCAAGGTGGAGCCTTTTTCGTGTGCCCCTCCTCGAACACCACGAGGGCGCCGCAGGTCTCTCTCAACGGGCGCATTCCGCTGAAGCAGGGGCACATGTTCTTACTGCTCGGGTAATCGGCTATTGGCCGTCTGCGAAACAGTATAGCCTTCGACCCTAGAGGAAACGCCGCGAAGACGGCACGAGGTCGCGCATGCTGGACAGGACGAAGGATATTGCGGCATCCGCGCAAGCCTGGCTCGACGAATTTGAGCGCACGCTTGACGCACCCCATGACGCTGGACTGGATCGTCTGCTCCTCGCCGACAGCTATTGGCGCGACGCGCTGGCACTCAGCTGGAACCTGCAAACCATCGCCGGCGGCGACTCGATCAAGCGGGAGCTGACAACGCTCGCGGCAAAGGTCGCGCCGGGCAGCTTCAAGATCGCGCCGAACCGGGCGCCACCGCGCTGGGTGACGCGTGCCGGGACCAACACGATCGAAGCGATCTTCAATTTCGAAACCGCACTGGGGCGCGGCAGCGGCATCGTCCGGCTCGTGCCCGACGCCGCCGACGGCGACCGCCTGAAAGCGTGGACGCTCCTCACCGCGCTCGACGAGCTCAAGGGCTTCGAGGAGCAGCTCGGCACCTCGCGGCCGCGCGGCCAGGCCTATTCGCGCGACTTCCGTGGACCGAACTGGCTCGACCTGCGCAACGCCGCGCGCGACTACGCCGGTCGCGATCCCGCCGTGCTGGTGGTCGGCGGCGGCCAGGCCGGGCTCGCGATTGCGGCGCGGCTGAAGCAGTTGAACATCGACACCCTGATCGTCGATCGCGAGGCCCGGATCGGGGACAATTGGCGCAAGCGCTATCACGCGCTGACCCTGCACAACCAGGTGCAGGTCAATCATTTGCCCTACATGCCGTTTCCGCCGAGCTGGCCGACCTATATCCCCAAGGACAAGCTCGCCAACTGGTTCGAAGCTTACGTCGACGCGATGGAGCTGAACTTCTGGACCGGCACCGAATTCGAAGGCGGCGCCTACGACGATGCCAAGGGCAATTGGACCGTCACGTTGCGACGCGCCGACGGCAGCAAACGGACCGTGCACCCGCGCCATGTGGTGATGGCAACCGGCGTCAGCGGCATCGCCAATGTGCCTGCTATTCCGACCCTCGATAACTTCAAGGGCACGCTGCTGCATTCGAGCCGCTACGAGGACGGCGAGACCTGGGCAGGCAAACGCGCCATCGTCATCGGCACCGGCAACAGCGGCCACGACATCGCGCAGGATCTTCACTCCAGCGGCGCCGAAGTGACGCTGGTGCAGCGTTCACCCACGCTCGTCACCAATATCGAGCCGTCGGCCCAACTCGCTTATGCCACCTACAACGAGGGCACGCTCGAGGACAATGATCTGATCGCCACCTCGATGCCGACGCCGCTGGCGAAGAAGACCCATGTGATGCTGACGGAGCAGTCGAAGCAGCTTGATAAGGAGCTGCTTGACGGCCTCTCCAGCGTCGGCTTCAAGCTCGATTTCGGCGAGGCCGGCACCGGTTGGCAGTTCAAATACCTCACCCGCGGCGGCGGCTATTATTTCAACGTCGGCTGCTCCAACCTCATCGTGGAGGGCGCGATCAAGCTCAGGCAGTTTTCTGAGATCGAGGGCTTCGTCGCCGAGGGCGTCCGGATGAAGGGCACGACCGTTCCAGCTGACCTGATCGTGCTTTCGACCGGTTACAAGACGCAGGAATATCTGGTGCGGAAACTGTTCGGCGAGGCCGTCGCCGACCGGGTCGGCCCGATCTGGGGCTTTGGCGACGGCCTCGAACTGCGCAACATGTATGTGCGCACTGGGCAGCCCGGCCTCTGGTTCATCGCCGGCAGCCTCGCGCAATGCCGGATCAACTCCAAATATCTCGCGCTCCAGATCAAGGCGATCGAGGAAGGGATTCTGGGGCGGACATGAACACAGCCGTCATTCCGGGGTGCGCGCAGCGTGAACCCGGGATCCATTCCTCCTCGAAAATGCCGTACGATGGATTCCGGGTTCACGCTTCGCGTGCCCCGGAATGACAACAAGAGAGGACATTCAATGCCAGCCATTCTCGGCACCGGCGAGCACCGCTACCGCGTCGTTGAGAACTTCGCAAAGCTGCCGGACGGATGGCAGCTCACCGACGTCGCCTCGGTCGCGGTCGACAGCAAGGACCGCGTCTACGTCTTCAACCGCGGGGCCCATCCGATGGTCGTGCTGGACCGCGAGGGCAATTTCTTGCGCAGTTGGGGCGAAGGCCTGTTCTCGCGCGCCCACGGCTTGCACATCGATGCCGACGACAACCTCTATTGCACCGATGACGGCGACCACACCGTGCGCAAGTGCACCACCGACGGCAAGGTGCTGCTGACGATCGGCATTCCCGAGAAACCGTCGCCGTTCATGAGCGGCGATCCCTTCCACCGCTGCACCCACACCGCGCTGTCGCCAAAGGGCGAAATCTACGTCTCCGACGGCTATGGCAATGCGCGCGTGCACAAATTCACACCCGATGGCAAGCTGATGACAAGCTGGGGCGAGCCCGGCACCGATCCCGGCCAGTTCAACATCGTGCACAACATCGCCACCGATGCCGACGGCTTTGTCTATGTCGCCGACCGCGAGAACCATCGCGTTCAGGTGTTCGACGGCAACGGCAAGTACGAGACACAGTGGAACAATCTGCACCGCCCTTGTGCGCTATGCTGCTGCGGCGGCGGCAAGAGCCCGACCTTCGTCATCGGGGAACTCGGCCCCGGCCTCGCGGTCAACCGCAAGGTGCCCAATCTCGGCCCGCGGTTGTCGATTGTGGATGCAAAAGGCAACCGCATCGCGCGGCTTGGCGGCGAGGAAGGCCCGGGCGTTGCGAACGGCAAGTTCCTGGCACCGCACGGCATCGCGCTGGATTCCAGGGGTGACATCTATGTCGGAGAGGTCGGAGTCACCGACTGGAAGACCAGCTTTCCGGACGAGGAGATGCCGGCCGCGGTGCGCGCGACGCGATGTTTGCAGAAGCTGGAGCGGGTGCGGGACTAGCTGCCTCGGCACATCCACGTCGCGCTGTCAGGACGACGCTGCCTCCGCGGCCTCGGACCTGGAAATCATGGCGTTTTGCGCGGTTTGCCACCCCCCGGCCGCATTGCTTGCGCCGGAATAAGTCGCTCAACGGGCTTCACAATCCCGTCACGCTGCATGTAGTATGTCAGTTACGTGCTGCTTCGCAGCGTACATTGGAGGCCAGGAGCGTTACTTGAACGCACATGTCTCGCAAGGCCATTGGCCGGTGTTGGTGCTGAATGCGGACTTCCGGCCGCTGAGTTACTACCCACTGTCTTTGTGGTCGTGGCAGGACGCGATCAAGGCGGTATTCCTCGACCGCGTCAACATCGTCGCGCATTACGATCAGGCGGTCCATAGTCCCACGCTGCAAATGCAGCTGCCGAGCGTCGTCTCGCTCAAATCCTTCGTCAAGCCGACCACGCACCCTGCGTTCACCCGATTCAACGTCTTCCTGCGCGATCGTTTCGCCTGCCAATATTGCGGTTCGCCCGAAGACCTCACCTTCGACCACATCATCCCGCGCAGCAAAGGCGGCCAGACCACCTGGGAGAACGTGGTCGCGGCGTGCTCGCCCTGCAATCTGCGCAAGGGCAATCTCACGCCGGTGCAGGCCAAGATGTTTCCACGCCAGCACGCGTTCGCGCCGACCGTGCACCAGCTCCACCGCAACGGCCGCCTGTTCCCACCGAACTATCTGCACGACAGCTGGCTGGACTACCTCTACTGGGATACGGAGCTGGATCCGTAAGGGAGCGCCGAACTGCGGCACCAATCTCGGCTCCGCGCGTCAGGCTGCGGTCCGCGGAGTTGAGCCTCTACACCCGCTGCAAGGCAAGCGTCTCCCGAGCCTGAGTGCAAGCGCTGCTCATTCTCGGGAGCCAAGCGGCTTGTCATGGATGATTGCGGCGGAGACCACGCTGATCACGAGAACGATCAGCATGCCTGTCGATGCAGACGGAGCGTCTCGAACCAGGTGAGCTGGCAGATCTCAAAGGACGGAACTTGAAGCGCCGGCGCCCGTTCAAAGCCGAGGCCAGACGTTTCCACAGGCGCCGATTGTCGGCGACACGCCACACTGCCACAGCACAAGAGGGGAGACTTGCGATGCCCACAGCCGAGCACGATCACGTCTACAAGATCCTGGAACTGGTCGGATCGTCCGAGACCTCGATCGAGGACGCGATCAAGAACGCGGTCAGCCGTGCCGCCAAGACCGTTCGCGAGATGAAATGGTTCGAGGTGGTGCAAACGCGCGGCCATATCGAGAACGGTGCCGTGCGCCACTACCAGGTTACGCTGCGCGTCGGCTTCACGCTGGATGAATGAGGCAGAAAGGCCAGGCGAAACCGACGCCCGAGGCCAGCCTGGTTAGCTCGACAATAGCCCGTCAATTCTCGAGGACTGTTCCGACCGGAAGCGCACAATCCGCGCGGATGTTGCAACAGGCCGTTAATGCCAAAGTGGGAGGTTTGCGCCGGAATGGGGCAAGCCTGATGGCCACGGGCCGCGAACTCGGAAAGACGCGCCTTCCGCTCTGGGCGGCGGGTTTCGTCGTACTGACCTGCTTCGCCATCCTCGGCTTGAGCGGCTGGCGCGAATGGGAAACCCGCAACGCCGAACTCAGGAACGCCGAGATCGACGTCGCCAATCTGGCGCATTCGCTGATCCAGCACGCGGACGACACGTTCGAACTCGTTGATACGATCCTCGTAGGCCTGGTCCATCGGCTCGAAATCGACGGGACGGGTCCGGACACGATTACCAAGCTTCAGGCCTATCTGCCGACACGGAAATCATCGGATCGCATCCGCGGGATCTTCGTTTATGACGCGACCGGGCAGTGGCTGGCCACGACCGAGCACCTCGACTTCTCCAAGCTCAACAACAGCGACCGCGAATATTTCCAGCGCCATCGCGACTCGCCGGAGACAGGCACGCTGATCGGACCGCCCGTCAAGAGCCGATCCGGTGGACAATGGATCATCACCGCATCTCGCCGGATCAACGATGCCGACGGCGGCTTTGCCGGCGTTGCCCTGCTCACGATCGACGTCGGCTATTTCGTCAAGTTCTACGAACGGTTCGACATCGGTCCAAACGGCTCGACATCGCTGCTCAACAATGGCGGCATTTTGCTGGCACGCAGCCGCGATGATGTTGCCGCCTTCGTCGGGCGTGACCTGTCCAACACGCCGTTGTTCAAGGATTGGGAAAGCCGTCCCGCCGCGGCGGTCTACTATTTCAAATCACCGCTCGATGGCGTGCAGCGGCTGAGCTATTACCAGCGCACGACGGACTGCAGCACGCTGGTCGTCGCCGCCGATCGCGCGCTCTACGCCGCCAAGGACAACGGCCGTGACCGGCTGGTGATGTCGGGGCAGGTCGTTCCCTGGCCCGCCAGGAGCGCGTGACGGATCGACCGTTGCCTCGGATTGTCGCCTGCGCTCCAGCGCGGTATGGCTTGGATCACGGCCGGATGTTCGGCCAATCCGAGAGTGCTGCTGTGGCTGGTAGAATAAAACTCGTCCTCTTCGACATGGACAATGTCCTCTGCGACTACGACAGGGCAAAGCGTGTCGCATCGCTGGCGAAGGTTGCGGGGACCACGAGCGAATCCGTCCACAAGGCGATCTGGGACAGCGGCTTCGAGCTGCTCGGCGATTCCGGCACTCTCGATGCCGCGGAGTATTTGCAGGGTTTCGGTGACCGCATCGGCTATCCGCTGTCATTGGACGAGTGGATCGAGGCGCGACGCCGTTCAATGCAGGCCGACCGTGCGATGCTGGAGATTGCCGGCAGCTTGCGTCAAACCGTCGACATTGCCGTCCTGACCAACAACACCACGCTGGTCGCCGACCATATCGCTGCGCTGCTGCCGGAATTGCCGCCACTGTTCGGCTCGCGAATCTACGCCTCGGCCCGGTTCAAGACGGCGAAGCCGGACCCGCGCTGCTTCCGGCTTTGTCTGTCGGAGCTCGACGTCAAACCCGAGAGCGTCCTGTTCGTCGACGATCTCATGGCCAATGTCGCCGGCGCGCGAGAGACGGGTCTGTTCGCGCATCACCATACCTCGGTTGAGGCCTTCAGGCGGGCCCTTTCGGAGCACGGCCTGCTTCACGCATGAATGCGCGCTCCGCATTTGTCGGCGTCAGGCGAGATGGCACGCCACAAAGTGCCCGCCCGCTCCTTCCTTCAGCTCCGGTGCGCTTTCCGCGCAACGCGGCTGGGCGATAGGACAACGGGTGTGGAAGTGGCAGCCCGACGGCGGCTTCATCGGGCTCGGAACGTCGCCCTTGAGGCGGATGCGCTCGCGCTTGAGCTTGGGATCGGGCACCGGCACCGCTGATAACAGCGCCCTCGTGTAGGGATGCTGCGGATTGCGGTAGAGGTCGCTGGCCTTGGCGAGCTCGACGATACGGCCAAGATACATCACCGCGACGCGGTCGGAGATGTGCTCGACCACCGACAAATCATGCGCGACAAAGAGATAGGTGAGGTTCAGCTCAGCCTGGAGATCTTCCAGCAAATTGATGACCTGCGCCTGGATCGAGACGTCGAGCGCGGACACCGGTTCGTCGCAGACGATCAGCTTCGGCTCGACCGCGAGCGCGCGCGCGATCACGATGCGCTGGCGCTGGCCGCCGGAAAACTCATGCGGATAGCGGCGCATGTGCTCGGCCTTGAGACCGACCTTCACCAGCAAGCTCGCGACGCGATCCTCGCGCTCCTTGGCCGATGAACCGAGCTTATGGATGACAAGCGCCTCGCCGAGGATGGCGCCGACCGTCATGCGCGGATTGAGGGAGGCGAACGGGTCCTGGAACACGAGCTGCATGTTCCGCCGCATCGCGCGCAAATCGGTGCCGCCGAGCTGGCCGACGTCCTGGCCGTCGAACACGACCTCGCCATCGGTCGGCTCGATCAGGCGCAGCACGCAGCGTCCGGTCGTCGACTTGCCGCAGCCGGATTCGCCGACGAGGCCGAGCGTCTCGCCGCGATTGACCGAGAACGAGACCCCGTCGACCGCGTAAACGCTGCCGACCTGGCGCGACAACAGCCCGCCATGCACGGGGAAATATTTCTTCAGGCCGCTGACGCGGAGCAAGGGCTCGGTCATGCTGCGCCTCCCAACTGCGTATCTCCCAGATGACAGGCCATGCGGTGGCCGGGCGCGATCTCGCGCAGCAGCGGCTCCCTCTCGGTGCAGACGCTCATGGCGTGGCGGCAGCGCGGAGCGAAGCGGCAGCCGACCGGCGGATTGATCAGGATCGGCACCGAGCCGCCGATCGCCTCCAGCCGTAGCTTGTGCTCGCTGGCGAGATCGATGCGCGGGATCGAGCGGATCAATCCCTGGGTATAGGGATGGCCGGGATTGCCGAAGAGGTCGTCGACAGGCGCCTCCTCCACGACCTTGCCGGCATACATCACGACGACGCGTTGCGCGGTCTCGGCGACGACGCCCATGGCATGGGTGATCAACATCACCGCCATGCCGAAGCGTTCCTTCATGTCCTGGAGCAGGTCGAGGATCTGCGCCTGAATGGTGACGTCGAGAGCCGTGGTGGGCTCGTCGGCGATGATCAGCTTCGGCTTGCACGCAAGCGCCATCGCGATCATCACGCGCTGGCGCATGCCGCCGGAGAACTGATGCGGATAGTTGTGAACGCGGCCTTCGGCGTTGGGAATCTGCACCAGCTTGAGCATCTCGATAGTGCGCTCGAGCGCCTGCTTCCTGGTGACGTTCTCATGGCGGCGCAGGCTTTCGGCGATCTGCTCGCCGATCGTCAGCACCGGATTGAGCGAGGTCATCGGCTCCTGGAAAATGAAGCCGATCTCCTTGGCGCGGATCTCGTCGAGCTGACTGCTCGTCAGCGGCACGAGATCGCGGCCCTCGAAGATGATCTCGCCCGCCGCGATGCGGCCCGGCGGCATCGCGATCAGCTTCAGGATCGACATCGCGGTGACGGTCTTGCCGCAGCCGGATTCGCCAACGACGCAGAGCGTCTCGCCGCGGTTGATAGAGATATCGACACCGTCGACGGCCTGGAGGATGCCGTCGTCGGTGGAGAAGTGGGTTTTCAGTCCCTTGATCTCGAGCAGCGGCGCCATCAGATCACCCGCCGCGCATCGAGCGCGTCGCGCAGGCCATCGCCGATGAAGTTGATGGCGACCACAGCGATGAAGATTGCGCCGCCCGGGAACAGCGCCCAATGCGGGCCTATGTCGAGAAAGTCCTTGGCATCATAGAGCAGCCGGCCCCAGGTTGGCGTATCCGGAGGGAAGCCGAGGCCGAGGAAGGACAGCGTCGATTCCGCGATGATGGCGGCGGCCACGTCGATGGTGCCGGCGATGATCACCGGACCGAGCGCATTGGGCAGGATATGGCGCACCACCTGCCGCACCGGGCTTGCCCCGAGCGCGCGCGCGGCTTCAACGAATTCCTTTTCGCGGATCGACAGGAACTGGGCGCGAACGAGGCGGGCGACCGGCATCCACCGCAAGCCACCGATCACGAGCACGATCAGGATGAAAATGCCGCCCTCGGGGCCGAAAGCGGCCTTCAGCCCGTCGCGGAAGAGATAGATCAGCAGCAGCAGCAGGGGCAATTGCGGCAGCGACAGGAATAGATCGGTGAGCCACATCAGCCCATGGCCGAGCGCGCCGCGCGACATGCCGGCGAGCGCGCCGATCAGCACGCCGACGAAGACCGAGACCAGCATCGCGGCGAGACCGACCGCGAGCGAGATGCGCCCACCATAGATCATCCGGGCGAGGATATCCTGCCCAAGATCGTCGGTGCCGAAGGGATGGGCCAGCGACGGCCCCTGCATGCCCGCCACGATATCGATGTCGTCGATCTTGACCCGCCAGACGAAGGGGCCGACCACCACCGCCAGGATCAGAACGAGGAGCAGGAACGCGCTGACCACGGCAAGCTTGTGCCGGCTATAGCGCCGCCACGTCTCGCGCCAGGGCGAGTAGACGCGCCGCTCAGCGGAGGGAGATGCGAGGGTCAAGCCAGCCATAAAGAACGTCCGCGATGAGATTGAACAGCACGACCAGGCACGCAAAGACGAAGGTGACGGCCATCACCACCGGCGTGTCGTTGGAAAGGATGGAGGAGATCAGCAGCGAGCCGATGCCGGGGATGCGAAAAATCTGCTCGGTGACGATGGCGCCGCCGAACACCGCCGGGATTTGCAACGCAATCAGCGTGACGACCGGAATCATCGCGTTGCGCATCACGTGCTTGATGATCACCCGCCGCTGGCCGATGCCCTTGGCGCGCGCGGTGGTGACGTAGTCGAGCCGGATGACGTCGAGCATCGCCGAGCGCACGAAACGCGTCATCGACGCAGCCTGGAACAGGCCGAGCACCGCCACCGGCATGATCGCCTGACGGATCATCTCCAGCACCCAGTGAATACCAGTGCCTTTGATGTCGGTCGTGTAGACGAAAGGCAGCCAGTCCAGCGTGACCGAGAAGATCAGGATGAACAGGATGCCGGTGAAGAAGGTCGGCAGCGAGAAGCCGACAAAGGCGAGCGTGTTGGCGACTTGGTCGAACAGCGAATAAGGTTTCGTCGCGGCATAGACCCCGACCGGGATCGCGATCAGGAGCGCCAGAATCTGCGCCGAGCCGATCACGTAGAGCGTCGTTGGCAGTCGCTGGAGAATGAGCGTGTCGACGTTCATTCGGCTGACGAAGGAGAAACCCCAGTCGCCGTGCAGCATGGCGTTGAGCCAGTGCAGGTAACGAAGGTAGATCGGATCGTCGAGGCCGAACTTCGCCCGAAGCGCGAGAGCGACTTCGGGCGGGACGTTCGGATTGGTCGCCAGCTCCGAGAAGGGATCGCCCGGGGCGAGTGCGAGCACGACGAACAGCACGAGCGAAATTCCGAGCAGGCTCGGAATCGCGATCAGGAGGCGACGCAGGACATACTGGCTCATGAAGAAGGACCGCTCTAGGCGTGCGTGATCATTCTTCGCGGTACCAGTCGAACAAATTGTCGGTCTCGTTGGCCCAGCCGGAAACCACCGGGCGCAGATTGTTGGCGGCCGCCTCGACCTTCAGGCGGTGCTGCACCGGGATGAAAACGATGTCCTGGTACATGAGGTCATTGGCCTTGATGTAGAGCGCCGCGCGCTTGACTGGATCCATCTCGCCGTCGGCGGCCAGGATGGTCGCGTCGTACTCCTTGTTGACCCAGCGCGGGAAGTTGGTGCCCTGCCACTTGTTCTCCTTGGTGGCGACGAGGTTCGAAAGGTAGCGACGCATGTGCTGCGACGGATCGGGCTGGCTCAGCGGGATCTGGAACATCTCCATGTCCGCGTAGAACTTGGAATAGGTGTCGGGATTGCCGACGTCGGAGGAGAAGAACACGGAGGCGACGACCGATTTCAGCTCGACGTCGATGCCCGCCTTCTGGCACGCCTGCTTGACGATCGCCTGCGTCTTCTGGCGCGGCCCGTTGATCGCGGTCTGGTAGAGGAGCTTCAGCTTCTTGCCGTCTTTCTCGCGGATGCCGTCGGCGCCCGGCTTCCAGCCGGCGTCGTCCAGGATCTTCGAGGCTTTCTCGACGCTGAACTCCCACGATGTGTTCTTGGACACGAACTTTTCGGGCCCGTTGAGGAAGTTGGCGGTGGTGCGCCCGGCGCGGCCGTAGATCGCCTTCTTGACCGACTCGCGATCGATCAGCAGCGAGAGCGCCTTGCGCACCGCCGGATCGGAAAACAGCGGGTGCTTGGTCTTTATCGAGGAGCGCTCGCCATCGACCTCCGTGTTGGGATCCGTGAAGTTCAGCGCGATGAATTCGGTGTCGCCGCCGACGGCGTAGACGGTCTTTCCCTTGCCGCCCTTCTCCAGGCGCAGCAGCACGTCGTCCTCGACCTGAATGTTCCAGCCGAAATCATATTCGCCGGTCTGGATCACCGCGCGCGCGGCAGAGACGGCGTCGCCGCCGCCCTTCATCTCGATCGAATCGAAATAGGGGCGGTTGGCCATGTGATAATCGGGATTGATCACGCCGCGGACGAGATCGCCCGGCTTGAACTCGACGAACTTGTAGGGGCCGGTGCCGACCGGCGAGAGGTTGGTCGGCGCCTCCCGCGATTTGGACCCCATATAGTCCTTGAACAGATGTTTCGGGATGATGGTATTGGGAGCCCCGACAAAAGCGTCGGCCCAAAACGGCGTCGGCTTGTTGAAGAGGATGCGGACCGTGAGGTCGTCTACCTTCTGGACCGTGATGTCGCGGAGCGTCGCGATCGTCAGTGCGGAGGTCGCCGGATCCTTGGCATATTCCCAGTTGAACACGACGTCGTCGGCTGTGAACGGCGTGCCGTCATGCCATTTGACGCCGGGCTTGAGCTTCCAGGTCACCGACTTGCCGTCGGCGGCGAGGCCGCCGTTCTGGATCGAGGGAATTTCGGCGGCCAGAACCAGCTTCATGTTGCCGTCGGGATCCCAACAGGCGAGCGGCTCGTAGAACAGACGCGCGCCGTCCTGATCCTTGGTGCCTGTGGCGAAATGCGGATTGAGCAGGGTCGGCCCCTGCCACCACAGCAGCTTGAGCGCACCACCGCCGCCGCGCTTGGTCGGCTTGTAGGTCGAGACGCCCTCAGCCATCGCGACGCCGCCAAGCGCGAGGATCTGGTTGGCCAAAGGTGCGGTGAGACCCACGGCAGCCAGGCGCTGAATGAAACCGCGGCGATCCATCCGCCCGTCCTTCACGTCACCGATCATCGAACGCAGTTGTTTATCCAGCATGGTTGTCCCCCGTCTGGTTCCCGTATGGATGCAGGCGGTCGCGCGAGACGACCACCGGGCTTGGCTGGCGGTAGATGGCACACCGAATGGGGTGCGCGTCAACTGCGACCGTGTGTATGCAAACGGTCTTCTGACTGTCTGTTGGGCAAAACCATATTCCGCAGCCCATCCGTTCGGCAATCCAGCATCAAAACACGCTGAATTCCGCGCTGCACTGCAGAAAATTTGATCGCCGCATCAGACGAAGTATCGAGGCGAAATTCTACGCCACGGACATGTCGAGCGGCGGCGCGACGTGGTCCGGCAGCGGACAGACGTAAGGCGTCTTGGCCGTCCGCTTCTCAAGGTCAGCCTTGGCGGCCTCGATCAGCTCCGGGTCCGTCAGCGCCTTGATGCCGATGCCGGCCATCGCCTTCGCGGCCTGCACCATGGCCTTGTGCGCATGCGCGCTCTTGCCCTGCGCGACCACCTGCCAGGTGTGGAAGGGGGTGCCGATTGCAACCGTGGGTGCGTGGACCTGCACGGTCGGCACCACCCAGCTCACGTCGCCGACGTCGGTCGAGCCGACCAGCGGATTGCGCTTGGCATCGAGCGGCACCAGGAAGTCAGCCAGCGGCCGGTCGGTCGGCTCCATGCCGATCGCGTAATAGACCGCCTCGATGTCCTTGTCGCTCAGCGTCGCGCGGATCTCCGTCGCAAAGCCCTTGTCCGCGTCGTCGAAATGCGGTGGTCCGAGCTCTTCCATGACCCGGTGCAGCGCCTGCTCCAGCGGCGTGTTCGGCAGGATATTGGAGACCGCGGAGATGATCTTCATCTCGACCTTGGTCTCGGTCATCAGCGCCGCGCCCTCCGCGATCTTGCTCACGCGTCCGACCAGCTCGTTCATGCCGGGCAGATCACGGGCACGGATCGAATAGCGCACGCGCGCATGCGCCTGCACCACGTTCGGGGCGATGCCGCCGGTGTCGAGCAGCGCGTAGTGCACGCGCGCGTCGCTCGGCATGTGCTCGCGCATATAGTTCACGCCGACATTCATCAGCTCCACGGCGTCGAGCGCGGAGCGGCCGAGATGCGGCGAGGCTGCCGCATGCGAGGTGCGGCCGGTGAAGATGAAATCGGCGCGGGTGTTGGCGAGTGACGGCGTCACCGCGACTTCCCAGAAGCTGTGCGGATGCCAGGTGATGGCGATGTCGGCGTCTTCGAATGCACCGGAGCGCACCATGAAGGCTTTTGCCGCGCCGCCTTCCTCGGCGGGGCAGCCGTAATAACGCACGCGGCCCGGCACCTTGTTCTCGGCAAGCCAGTCCTTCACCGCGGTCGCGGCGAGGAGAGCTGCGGAACCGAGCAGATTGTGGCCGCAGCCATGGCCGTGGCCGCCGGTCTCGACCGGACGATGCTCCGCGACGCCCGCCTCCTGGCTGAGGCCCGGCAGCGCGTCATATTCCCCCATGAAGGCAATGACCGGCCCGCCCTCGCCCCATTCGCCCGTCACCGCGGTCGGAATGCCCGCGACCTGCTCGGTGATGCGAAAACCCTGATGACGCAACTCGGCAAGATGCTCGGCGGCGGACCGCGCCTCGGTGTAGCAGACTTCGGGCATGCCCCAGACCTTGTCGCTGAGGTCGATGAAACGTGCCTTGATCGTGTCGATGCCACGCCAGATGTCGCTGCGGTTGTCCATGCTTTGGTCCGTGATCCCTGGGTCAAACGAAGCGGCAATGGTTAGCAGCTTCATTGTACGGCGCCTAGCACCTCGCCGGACAGCAGCCATGCGGCCAATGCCGGAGGCGCTCGACCGACCGTGCATCAAGCTTCCCGCGCCTTTCAAAGATTTCACCCGGTGCGTCGGGAATAGTTGGGGAACGAGGCTTTCAAGACGGCCTCCTCCATCCTAAATTATCCGTGCTTCGCGCGTCGTCCCGCTAATCGGCGGAGCGATGCTCTCAGCCAGGAGAACTCCATGCCCGCCCTGACCGAATGGAGAGTGCCGCCCGCCAATCAGCCGCGTGCGAGCGATTACGCTTTCGATCTCGACCACGCGCTCGCCTCTGTCGTCGGCCTGCATGCCATCATCCCGCCGGACGCCTTCAGCGCCGAGACACTGGGCACCGAACGCGCCGGCAACGGCGTCGTGATCGACGACGGGCTGGTGCTCACCATCGGATATCTCATCACCGAAGCAGAGTCGGTGTGGCTGCATGTCGGAGACGGGCGCGTGGTGGAGGGACATGTGCTCGGCTTCGATGCCGTCACCGGCTTTGGCCTGGTGCAGGCGCTCGGCCAGCTCGACGTCGATCCCTTGCCGCTCGGCATCTCGGCCGAGACCCGGCTCGGCGACCGCGTCGTGGTCGGCGGCGCCGGCGGACGCACGCGCTCGGTCGCGAGCCAGATCGTGGCCAAGCAGGAATTCGCGGGCTACTGGGAATATCTGCTGGACGAGGCCATCTTCACCCATCCCGCGCACCCGAACTGGGGCGGCACGGCGCTCCTCAATGATCGCGGCGAGTTGATCGGCATCGGCTCGCTCCAGCTCGAACGTGAGCGCGACGGCAAGGCCGAGCACGTCAACATGATCGTGCCGATCGACCTGCTGAAACCGATCCTGGACGACCTGCGCAAATTCGGCCGCGTCAACAAGCCGGCACGCCCGTGGCTCGGACTCTTTTCGACCGAGATCGACAACCGCGTGGTGGTGATCGGGATCTCCGCCAACGGCCCGGCCGCCCGTGCCGAGCTCAAGACCGGCGACGTCATCCTCGCGGTTGACGGCGAGAAGGTCACGAGTCAGACCGGCTTCTACAAGAAGCTGTGGGGCCTCGGCGCTGCCGGCGTCGACGTGCCGCTGACGGTACATCATGAAGGCGTGACCTTCGACGTTACGGTGACCTCGACCGATCGCTTCAAGCTCTTGAAGGCGCCGAAGCTGCACTGACAAGCCGAACTGAAGCAAGGAAACGACGATGAGCGAGGCCGTCGTTGACGACATCGTGGCCGTGCTGCCGCCGCTGCTCAATGCGCTGGAGGCGCTCGCCTTCTTTCAGCGCAACCTGCACCCGCCGGCCTTCGGCTCCGTGATGAACGCGATCGGCGCTCCCGACGAGACGCTGCAAACGGCGCGCGCGGCAATCGGAGAATGGCCGGAGCAGTTCACCGGACTGCGTGAGCGGCTCGACCGTGCCTGCGACGAGACGCTCGCCGCCTTTGCCGGCCTGCGCGAGGTCGAGCACGGCAATGGCGACCTCGTCGCGGTCTTCCGCGCGCTGCGTCATGTGCCGCGCGCGCAGGAGGCACTCTATCCGCTGGCCGTGCAGTTTCCGCCGGTCAGCAGCTTCTTCCTCAACGCCGCCCATCGCGAGAATGCCGACCTGTTGTCGCGACTCGAAGCCGGCGCGGACGCGCACACCGGCATCATCCACGATCACAACGAGCCCGGCAGCCGCGGCGGCTTTTCGGTCTACGTGCCCGAATATTACAGGCCCGACCGCGCCATGCCGCTGGTGATGGCACTGCATGGCGGCAGCGGCAACGGCCGCGGCTTTCTGTGGAGCTGGCTGCGCGACGCCCGCAGCCTCGGTGCGATCCTGGTGGCGCCGACCGCGACCGGCCCGACCTGGGCCCTGATGGGTGACGATTCCGACACGCCCAATCTCATGCGCATTCTCGATACGGTGCGCGGCCGCTGGACCATCGACGCCTCGCGCATGCTGCTGACAGGCATGAGCGACGGCGGCACCTTCTGCTACGTCACCGGCCTCGACGGCGCCTCGCCCTTCACGCATCTCGCGCCGGTGTCGGCAACCTTCCATCCGCTGATGGCGGAGATGGCCGACGCCACGCGCCTGCAGCGCCTTCCGATCTTCATCACGCACGGCAAGCTCGACTGGATGTTTCCGGTGCAGACCGCGCGGCAGACGCAGGCGGCCCTCGCCGCCGCCGGCGCAGACGTGACCTATCGCGAGATCGACGACCTCAGCCACACCTATCCTCGCGAGATCAACGCGGAGCTGGTGCAGTGGCTGAATGAAGCGTGAACGGATCGTCCTTACCTGCGCCGCACCGTCGCGGAACAATCGATCCGGGTCGACGTTATCGCCCGTCATTGGAGGTTTCGCGATGCGGATGTTTCTTGGAATGATTTTGGGCGCGCTGCTGCTTGGCTGCGGCGTGTATGTCTATGACTCCATGCAGACGTCGCCGGTCGCCAACGGCGAAGTCGCCACGACCAATCGCACCATCGTGAACTGGGATGTCGCCAAGGCCGATTGGGACGCGCTGCGCGATCGCGCGCACAAGGACTGGGTCCGCATCTCCTCGAAGTAACGACGTGGTATCATGAATGAAATGAGGCGCCGTCGCGGGTCCGCGGCGGCGCCTTCGTATTGCGCGGTAAATACCGCTCGGCTCAGTTCATCTTGGCCTTGCGGGCGTCGGCGATGACCTGCTCGAACTCGTTCATGCTCAGCACGCCCGGTACGCGGTACTTGCCGACGATGAAGGACGGCGTGCCGCGGAAACCGAAGGCTTCGGCCTGCTCGTTGTTGCGCTTGAGCACGGCGTCGATGTCCTTGGCGCGGTCGGCGAGATCGCGCTTCAACCGATCCATGTCGACACCGGCGGCCGCGAGCAACTCGTTGATGCGCGGCTCGGTCAGGCGCGAGCTGACGCCCATCATGGCGTCATGGGCCTGGTGGTACTTGTCCTGGAATTTCGCCGCGAGCGCCGTCCGCGCCGCCGTGACCGAGACCGGCCCGAGGATCGGCCAGTCCTTCATCACCAGCCTGACCTTGCCGTCGTCCTGGATGACCTGACGCAACTCGGGCTCGAGCTTGCGGCAATAGGGGCAGTTATAGTCGGACCATTCGATGATGCTGATATTCCCGTCGGCATTGCCGGCGACGGGAACATCGGGGTCGCGCAGCACCTTGGCTTCTGTGAGCACTTCGTCTTCGTCGGTCGCCGCGCGCGCCGAAGTGATCCCACCCGCTACAAGGGCGCCCGCCCCGATCAGCGTCAGCGCCGCGCGCCGCGTCGGCACAAGGCCCTTGTTCCTGAATCCAGCCATATCTCGTTCCATTTCGGTCCCATCTCCGTCGATACGGTTCGAGACTGGGAATTGTTACAGCTCATATAGAGTGTCGCAGAGCCGATGTCATCGCCACGCTATGCGGGTATCGGGGTCGGCTCGTGCGAAGCCGCAACGCGGGGCAGCATTGCCATCAGCGTCCCAGTCATCATGGCGATCAACGTGACCTTGCCCTCGTGCTCGGCAAACGCCTTTGCCTCGCAAAAGGTCAGCGTGCGGCCGGGCTTGACCACCTCTGCCTTGAAGACGAAACGCTCGCCCCGCGCCGGCGCGAGCAGCGTGGTCTTGAACTCGACGGTGAGGATATCGGCCTCGCGCGGCATCAGGGTGAAGGCGGCGACACCACAGGCATTGTCGAGGCCTGCGGTAACGATGCCGGCGTGGACAAAGCCGTTCTGCTGCGTGAGGCCGGCGAATGCAGCATGGCCAATTCGACCTCGCCCGGCGCAAGGCGGACGATCACGATGCCGAGCGTGTGCATCGCCGGCTGGCCGTCGAACATGGCGATGGCAGCCGCGCGATAGCCCGGGTTCTTCGGCTCATATGCAGCCATGGCTCAGGCCTCCGCCGGCTCGGCGAGATGCCTCAAAGCGATCTCGCGTATGGCATCCGTGAACGGCACCGATTTGCGCTGGCTACGGTCCATGTGCACGCCCGCGATCTCGCAGAACGCGGCGATCTCGCCGGTCTCGGCATTGGTCATGTCGTGCCGGAAGCGGATCGATTTGTCGCGTATCTCGAGCAGGCAACTGCGGATCTCGACGATGTCGCCGGCGAGCAGCTCGCGCTTGTAGGTGATGTTCTGCTGCACGGCGGCCATGCCGCGGCCGGAGGCACGCAGATAGCTCGGCGTCAGCCCTAGGCGGGCGAACATATTCCAGTTGGCCTCGTCGAATTTGCCGACATACCACATGATGTTCATGTGGCCGACGTGATCGCACTGCCACGGGTAGACCGTGCCGCGATAGGTCGCCTCCCGCTCCATCGCAATTCTCCCTGGCCTTTTCTGCCTTTGGTTATTGATACGGTAGCGTATCAACCTCCTCCCGCGTTAGCAATACGGCACCGTATCAAGAATCGGCGAGGCTTCCTGCATGAGTGACGGCAAAGGCGATATCTGGGTCGAGGCAGGGCTCACCGAGCTCGCCCGATCGGGGATCGAGGGGGTTCGGGTCGAGGTGCTCGCCAAGAACCTGGGCGTCACCAAGGGCGGCTTCTACCGCCGCTTCGCCGACCGTGCCGCGCTGCTCGGTGCCATGCTGGAACGGTGGCGCGAGGGGCGCTCAACGGCGATCGCGCAGCAGACGAGTCTCGATGGCCAGGAGCCCCGTGAACGGCTGAGGGCGGTGATCCAGCTCTATTCGGAGCGACTCAATCCGGACGGGATGGCAATCGAGCTTGCGATCCGGCAATGGGCCCGCTCGGACGAGGGCGCCGCGGCAGCGGTGGCGAACGTGGACGCGGCGCGGCTGAAGCACGTCGCCGAACTCTATCGCGCGACCGGCCTCGATACCGAGGCAGCCGAAGCGCAGGCCTTCCTGTTCTACTGCTTCATCTTCGGCCAGAGCCTGCTGTTCGTCGAGCGCGGCCCGCGCAAGCGATCGCAGCTCGTGGCGAAATCGGCCGAGAAGCTACTGGATTAAAGCAAGAGGCCGGAGCTTGGCTCCGGCCTCTGTGTCGTCTTGAAGCGTCAGGCGGCGCCCTTCAGCTTCTTGTTGCATTCGCTGTAATAGCCGCCGCCCTTCTCGATCCACTTCATGCCGCCATTGCCGTTGGTGGTCTTGTTGGCGTTGTACTGGTCGACGCAGGTGTGCAGGCGCCCCTTGCCGGGGGTCTCCTTGGCGTATTTCGGATCGACCGCGTTCGGGTAGATCGCGGGGCCGGCCGGCAGGGTCGGCGCAGCAGCCGGGGCGGCCTCCTTCTTCGCCTGCTTCGGCTCGGCGGGAGCGGCGGGCGCAGCAGGAGCGGCCGCGGTTGGTGCAGCCGCTGGCGTCGCATCCGCGCCGCACTGGGCCTTGCGGAAGTCATTCCACTTCGTGGTGCCGAGCGAGCCGTCCTTCTTGGCGGCCTGGTATTTCGCGCTGCACTCCTGCGAGGTCAGCGCCTGCGCCGGCGCACTTGCCACCAGCGCGGCAAAGCCCGACAGCACAACTGCACACAGCAACTTTGATTGAATGGTCATCCTTGGTCTCCTCCTTGATCTTCCCCCGAGGGAAGTGAACCGAGGATTGCTATCCTAGCGTGCCGCCCGCTCGCGACAAGGAAGCGATGGCTGCTGCCGCCAAAATATAGTGACCCTCCACGTTCGAATTATTCATGTCGCGTTCAGCAACGCCAGCCGACTTTCGCGCCCTTCGCAATTCCCGCAAGAAGAGTGCAGCACCATGACCTTCACATCTCGCCTCGCCGTCGTCGCTCTCGCCTCCCTGCTCGCCACCGGCAACGCCTACGCGCAGACCGCCGCGCCGGCAGCAAAGACCGACGCCAAGACCACAACCGCCGCCCCGCTGGACAAGAAGGCACCGAAGGAGCACTCGGCCGAGTCGCTCGAATGCTCCAAGCAGGCCGACGCCAAGGGCCTGCACGGCAAGGAGCGCAAGAAATTCCGCTCTGAATGCATCAAGACCGCCAAGGCCGGCATGACCGCGCCGGCTGCGGACAAGAAGTAAATCCTTCCCCCTGCTCGCGGCTTCGGCGAGAGGCGCGCGCATTGCGGCATGACGTGGCCGCAATTGTGCGTCTCTCGCTGATTTGCGATAAGGCGGTGTGAAGCAAATCACCGCCTCCCTGCCGTTCGAATGGCCGAGCCGTGCCAAGATCTTGAGCACGGTGGAAACGCTTGTCATCGGCACCGCCGGCGGCCTCGTGTTTCTGCTCGCGGGCCTTCCGGGGGGATTGATCTCGGGCTCCATGATCGCGGTCGGGATCGCCGCGATCGCCGGTCGCCAGCTGACGCTGCCGCCGATCCTGACCCAGACCGTGCTGGTGCTGCTCGGCATTTCGTTGGGATCAGTCGTCTCGCGCCACCTGCTTCAACAGGTCAGTGCCTATCCGCTCACCATCGGGCTGCTCGCGCTCGCGACCTTCTGCTCGACCTTCGGCTCCAGCTATTATCTCCAGCGCATCCACGGCTGGGACCGCACCTCGGCCTTCCTCGCCGGCAGCCCCGGCGCGCTGTCGCAGATCACGATTTTGGCGGTCGAGCGCGGCGCCGATTTGCCGGGCATCGCGGTGGTGCAGACCATGCGCGTCATCATCCTCACCGCGGCGCTGCCGATGGTGCTGGCGTTCGCCGGCGTCGCGCCCTCCGTCGCGCCGTCGCTGACGACGACGATTGCCTCGCCGCTTGACCTGGTCGAGCTGGTCGCGGCCTCGCTGGCCGCGGCGCTCGTCCTGCGGCTGATAAAGTTTCCGGCGAGCTGGATGTTCGGCGCGATGATCGGCTCAAGCGTGCTGCATGGCGCAGGCTGGGTCGAGGGCGGCCTGCCGGACTGGGTACGCGGCGTGGCGCTGGTCGGCATCGGCGCCCTGATCGGCAGCCGCTTCGCGCGGATGCGGATCAAGACGCTTGCCGGCCACATCAACGCGGCGCTGGGCTCGTTTGCAGTGGCCATCGCCGTCTCCGCGATCTTCGTCGGCATCGTGGCGCTCACCACGCAGGTGAAATTCTCTGACGTCGTGGTCGCCTACGCACCGGGCGCGATGGACGCCATGCTGGCGCTGGCCCTGACGCTGCACATCGACCCGATCTTCGTCGGCGCACATCACCTCTCGCGTTTCGTCTTCGTGACGATCGCGACGCCAGGCATCGTGCACCTGTTCGGCCGGACGCAGGACGATGTGGATGATTGAGCCTCAGCGCTTCGCCGTCGCAACGAATCCCCACGCGGCGATCGCAGCCATCAGGAGCGAGATCAGCACATTGTAGCCGGCAAGCGAGAGGCCGAGGAAGCGCCACTGCACCTCGTCGCAGCGGATCACCTTCACGGTATCGAGCCGCGACAGCAGGTCGGTGGCGCTGCCGAGATTGACCACGGGACCGGAGCAGTCGGTCGGTCCCTTCCAAAAACCCCATTCGACGCCGGCGTGATAGGTGCCGAGTCCGGCATTGGCGAGGCTCGCCAGCACAAGGATCGCAAGGCCCGCGAACAGCAGCGGCCTCGGCGCACCGCCCCGCGCCGCGAGTGCGATGAGCAGGCCGAGCGGGATCGCGAGGTAATAGGCGTAGCGCTGCTCCAGGCAGAGCGGACAGGGCACGATCCCGAGCACCAGCTGGAAGAACCAGGCGCCCGCGATGGTCGCGGCTGCCGTCAGTGCGACCGCGAGCGAAGCGGCCAGCGCGGGGCTCGTCGCCGCCGGTTTGAACGCAGGTATTGCGGCACTCTGGGTCGTCACGGCAGCCTCTTTTCGATGGGTCGCTTTCCAAGGCTGTAACCCCGGCTCATGCGGCTGTCGAGAACGGCCGGGATCACTTTGGCGCGGGTTGACCCCGCTTGGTCCATGGCTATAGTCCGCCGGCTTCGCGACGCCCGCTTAGGGCCGACCGAGGGCCCCTGTGGCGGAACTGGTAGACGCGCTCGACTCAAAATCGAGTTCCGCAAGGAGTGCTGGTTCGATTCCGGCCAGGGGCACCAAAACTAAAAGACGAAGCAATTACAATAACTTACAGAAGAAGTTAGAGTCCTGATTCTTCAGGAAAATTTTTAATCGCGCATTGAAAACACATGTAAAAGTTCGGCGTTGAAATTCCGGATGTGAGTACGATTCAAGCGAGCGCACTCACACATGCGGATCGTACTCACACAGCGCTCCGCCCATCGCGTCACGAAACGCATCGCGAGCCATCGCGCTCGCACGCCGCGCACGTTCAATATTTTTATCCGCCTAATCAAGCGAGGCCATTCGACAGGACTCGCAACAACATGCACGGAGATTTCCAACGACAGATCCGGTTTAGTCGTGAGTAGGCAATGCCGTCTCGATGGACATTCACCATCAAACCAATCGCCTCGCTGCTCGCAAGACACCTCGGCTCAGGATTTCTCAAGAACGGAAAATGTATCGATGCATTTGCAGGTACCAAATGATCTCGATCCCGCACGACCGACGATGCATCACCTGGCCGCCTTATGTTATTTGCGTTCTCAGCCGGATGGTCCTGGCGAGTGTGTTACCGGTGCTTACGGCCGATACCAGGCGCCCGGGTGTCGCCGGGCCCGATCCGGTGCGTTCAACGATCCGACCGCTCGACGACAACCTCGCTGAACTGGAGCACCGGCACGATGTCGGTGTAGTTGGCGAGGTCGCCCCGGATCTCGGCGGCGTGCTCCTCCACGGCGGCCTGATAGCCCTCGGCCGAAGTACAGATGAAAGCGCACATCGCCACGTAGGCGGGCGGCGCACCGGGCGCTCTGCCGGCCAGGCCCTTCTCGACGGTGTAGTAGGCGCAGACACTTCCCAGCTTGGCCTTTACCATCGGCATGTGCCGGTCGCGGTAGTAGGCGTGGTCAAAGCGCGCGCCTTCGGTGTATGGGTACATCAGGTTGATCTTGATCATGCGGTTCTCCTTGTCATCATTGCCGTCGTCGCCTAGGGATTCTCGTGACCGCCGACGATGTCAAACATGCAGATGCTTGCACGAGTTCGCAAGTGGGTGTCGAGCACGAGGAATTTGCCGACGTTGCGGAGCTGTTCCCGCCTGAAGCGGAAGAAAAAGCGGCGCGTTCTAAAGACAGCTACACCTACCTCATTTAGTGGGGAGAAATTTTCAAGACCGGTCGAGGGCAGGATCTGGAAAAGCGAGTGAGCAATTCACAAAGCGCTCAGCGTCAAGTGGAGTCGTGGCCGCTCAGAAACTGTGTCACGACCTCGATCTGTTCGTCAGCGATCAGGGCCGGCGCATGCCCGCAGTCTGCGACGGTGTGAACGCGGACATTGCGATTGCGCCGCATCATGTCCCTGAGGACGCCTTCGGAAAGCAAATCCGATTGCTGCCCGCGTATCACAAGAATGGGGACGTCGATCGCGTCCCAGTATTTCCAGAGATCGACGCTGTAGTGCCAAGGATTTCGAAAGGCATGGGCGATACTCGGATCGCACAGCGGCCTGAAACAGCGCCCCTCCGCGCTCCAGACCACACTATGCGTCGTCAGATGCCGCCAGTGCGCATCCTCCAATCGCCCGAAGGGCGCGAGAACCCGCCGGTAGTAGCCTTCGGCTTGTTCGATTGTCTCAAAGGATTTTGGAGCATCGTTGAGATTGGTGCCGAGGCGAAGCAATCCGGTCCAGGGCAGATAGGGTCCGATATCGTTGATGACGATGCGACGGATCGGACTGCCCGGAAGGGCAGCCAGCACCATCCCGATCAGGCCGCCCAGCGACGTTCCAACCCAATCGATCTCCGTTGCACCAAGAGCTGCCATCAACACGGTCATGTCGCTGCAATATTGCGGCAAGGCATAGTCGCTGCTGTCGTGCAGCCGTTCGCTTTGTCCGCGGCCCGGCAAGTCCGGGCAGACGACCTGCCGCCCTGCCATCGCGAGAACTGCGGCGAGGTGATCGAAGTCCCGACCGTTTCTGGTCAACCCATGGACGCAGAGCACCGGCCGCACCGCGGGCGTCGGCCCCCAATCCGTGAATGCGATGCGATGGAAACTGCGCCGGGTCAGCCCGCGCACCGATCCGGTGCGCTCGGGCGCCCTCTGCCGTCCTACAGGCCAGTCCGCGGGGCGCAACTCGGTGGATTTCAGCCCCATCGGTCTATTCGACAAACTGGTGGGCATCGGCCGACGTTTCGAAGATATGCGGTGCGACGTCGCGGCGGGACAGCGCGTCGCCGAGCTTCAGGCGCATGAATGCGCTGGTGGTGTAGCGCGAGGCATGATCGTAGCAGGTCCGCTCGATTTCGGCGGCCATCGAAAACCACTTGTCCGTCATGTGGGACGCGATATCGGACGAATCGTAGTTGATCACAGCGGAAAACCGATGTCCGACCCGGTTAAAGATTTCGAGGATGGCGGCCCGGATCACCTCGACATCGGCGTCGGAATGGACTCGATAGCCGTCGAGACCGAGAAACAGCGTGTTGCGATCGGCATCATATGACAGCCGCTCCGCCAGCGGGCGATTGAGCAGCCGGTCGTCGAGCTGCATCAGCGCTTCGCTGAACAGCGAAACATCCATGGATTTCGGCGAGCGGATGATGGGCGGAAAACCCATGAGCGCGAGAATGTCGCGCTCCATATCGATACCTGGTGCGATCTCGATCAGTTCGAGACCCTCGGAAGTGAGCCGGAACACGCATCTCTCCGTCACATAGAGAACGGGCTGCCTGTTGATTGCGGCAAGCTTGCCCGAAAACGTGATCTGATCCACCTTGTCGATGAATTTCGAGGACTTGCCTTCGCCGAGGATCTTGAGCTGACCATCCACGACCGACGTCTTGAGGCCGCCGGTGGTAAAGGTGCCTGCGAAGATCAGCCGCCGCGCATTCTGGGATATGTTGATGAAGCCCCCGGCGCCGGCCAGGCGGCCATTGAACAGGCTGACGTTGACGTCCCCGCGGCCATTGACCTGAGCCATGCCGAGACAGGCCAGATCGAGCCCGCCGCCGTCGTAGAAATCGAACATCTGGTTCTGGTCGATGATCGATTCTGCATTGATCGAAGCGCCGAAATCGAGGCCGCCTTGCGGAATGCCGCCGATGATGCCGGGCTCGGCGGTCAGCGTCACAAAGTCGAATAGCTTCTCTTCGGCGGCAACCGACGCAACGCCCTCGGGCATGCCGATGCCGAGATTGACCACGCCGCCCATCGGCAGTTCCAGGGCGCAGCGGCGCGCAATGATCTTGCGGTTATCCAGCGCCATCGGAACATTGCGATCGGCCGGCGCACGCAATTCACCCGAGAACGCGCCGTTGTAGCCGGTGGCATAGGTCTGGACATGGTTTTCGGGCTGCGCAACGACGACGCAGTCGATCAAGACGCTCGGAATTTTGACATGGCGCGGATTGAGCGAGCCGGAGGCGGCGATGCGCTCCACCTGCGCGATGACGAATCCCTTGCAGTTCTTGGCGGCCGTTGCCAGCGCCAGATTATCGAGGGTCAGCGCCTCCTTTTCCATCGAGATGTTGCCGTTGTGGTCGGCGGTGGTACCTCTGATGATCGCAACGTTGATCGGAAAAGCCTTGTAGAAGAGCCATTGCTCGCCGTCGATTTCGATCAACCGCACCAGCTCTTCGGTGGTGCGCGCATTCAGCTTTCCGCCGCCGTTGACTGGATCGACGAAGGTGCCGAGCCCGACCTTGGAGAGAAGCCCAGCCTTGCGCCCCGCAATTTCGCGAAACAGATGCGATACGCATCCGAGCGGCAAGTTATAAGCCTCGACGTGATTGTCGACCGCCATCCGGGCGAGCTTCGGAACCAGGCCGAAATGTCCGCCGACCAGGCGTTTGATCAGGCCGGGATGCGCCAGGCGATTGAGGCCGCGATCGGCGCCGTCCCCCGGCGCCGCCGCGAACACCAGCGAAAGGTCCCGCGGCTCTCCGGTCTGCACGAAGCGCCGCTCCAGCGCCTTGATGATCTCATCGGGCGTTCCCACGCCGACGAAGCCGGACGACGCGACGGTGTCACCGGAACGGATGATGGCCACCGCCTCGGCGGCGTCGACGATCTTGTTGCGCATCAGGCTTCACTTCCGGGATTGGCGTCGCGGGCGACCAACCAGTCGGCAATGCTCTGGCTCAGCTTGCCCTGTGATTTGCTGGAGACGAACAGGCCGACATGGCCGCCGGGCAGCGGAATTTCAGTGTAATCCGTGCTGCCGATCTTCGCTGCGAGCGCACGCGAGCAGTCCGGCGGAATGATATGGTCGTCCAGCGCGAAAACATTCAGCACCGGAGCCGTGATCGACTTCAGATCGACCCGACGGCCGGACAGTTCAAAGCTGCCATCGACCAAGCGGTTCTCCTGGTAGAGATCCTTCAGCCACTGCTTTGCCGCTTCGCCGGGATGATGCGGACGGTCCGCGAGCCACTTTTCCATGCGGAGGAAATTCATGAACTTCGCCTCGTCATCGACGACGTCGATGAGATCGACATTGTATTTCGTCAGCGAGCGCATCGGCGTCATCATCGAAAACACCGAGCTCATGAACTCGCCCGGCAGCACGCCATAGGTATCGACCAGCTTGTCGATGTCATCGGGATCGAGGCTCCGGGTCCAGATATTGAGGAAACCGTGGTGCGCGGCGTTGTCGTTGACGTCGGCATGGAAGTCGATCGGGGTGATGGTGATGACGAGATTTTTCACCTTCTCCGGATGCAGAGCGGCGTAGCACGTCGTAAAGACGCCGCCTTCGCAGATGCCGAGCAGCGTGATCTTGTCATGGCCGGTTTCCTGCGCGATGCGGTCGACCGCGGCATCGATGTAGTCATCGACGTAATCATCAATCTTCAGCCATCGCTCGGTTCGGCCCGGCTGGCCCCAGTCGATCAGCCAGAGATCGAGCCCTTTTGAGAGCAGGCTGCGCACCAGCGAACGGTCCGGCTGTAAATCAGCCATGGTATACCGCCCGATCAGGCCGTAGGCCAAAAGGACGGGCGTCTTCGCGGTCGCTTCCGCCAGCGGCTCGTAGTGGAACAGCTCGACCTTGTCGCGGCGCATCACGAGATGCTTCGGCGTCGTGCCGATGACGACGTCTTCGTCCCGCGTGTTGGCGATGAGCTGTGTCGCCTTGAACATTTTCTCGGCGTTGGCCGCCATGTCGCGGGCGAAGCGCGAGGTCTGATTCTCCTGGTCGCTCATCGTGCGCCTTCGCTCTTCTGATCGCGCATCTGGCGGGAGAGCGTACGGACTTCACGGCGGAGTTCGGTCAATTGCCGCGTCACATCGTCGAAATCCTTGCGAGTCGGCAGGCCCAACATGGCTGACGCCGCTTCAGCCACGTCATCCTGCCGGCTCCGTAATTTGAGTCCTGCCTGGAGTAGCTCTTTCTGAGCTTGCAAAAAGCCGTCGGTGCGCTGGTTACGGATAAGTTCCTCGTTGGAGATTTCGCTCCATTTGGCGAACGCCTCGCGCCAGTCCGGAGGTGGGGAGCCACCGCTACCGGTTGCGGACATCGTCTCGTAAAACCGCTTCGACGCTTCGGGCCAGGGCGCGGCGGCAACCGCATTGTAGCTCGCAAGCCGCTGGCGCATCTCGATCCAGGCGCCAAAGGCCAACGCCATTTTCCGGTCGATGTCCCAGACGTCGGCAAGCCGCGGCCCCTGCGCCATTCGCTCGATCGCCGCGGACAATTCGTTGCCGTCGCCAAATCCACCCGGCTTCTCGGACAGACGCGCCATCATGAACGGTGCCATCGACCCCGACCACGCCTCGACCATGCGGTTTGAGGATTCCGCCATCGTCTGCCAAAGCTTCGCCCATTCGAGGCCGGGATCGGAATCGGCGGAAGCCGATTTGTCGTTCTCACTCATGCTACTCACTCTTTGTGCCCGTTCAGGCTGCCGCGCGGTTGCCGAACGCCTCGGTGTAGATCGCCAGCGCATCGTCGAAGCTCAACTCCCTGGGATTGTTGACGAGAAGCCGCGTCTGCTTCATCGCGTCCTCGGCAAGCTTCTTCAGGTCGCCCCTCGCAATGCCGACGTCGGCCAGCGAGGCTGGCACGTTGCAGTCGCGGCAGATCGCTGCGATCGCGTCGACGAACAGCCGTGCCCGCTGGCTGACACTCATTCCTTCCGACTTGGGATCGACGATCGGCGCCAGTTCGGCGTAGAGGCCTTCTGCCTCCGGCAAATTGAACCGCAGCACCTGGGTCAGCACCAAGGCATTCGATAGGCCATGCGGCACGTGGAACAGCGCGCCGATCGGATAGGCCAGCGCGTGCACGGCGGCAACCGGGGAATTGGCGAACGCCATGCCGGCCAGCATCGAACCCAGCAGCATTTGCGACCGCGCTTCGAGATTTGATCCGTCCGCACAGACCGTCCGGACATTCGCCGACAGGAGCGCGAGAGCCTGCCGCGCCAACTGGTCCGACATCGGATTCTTCCGGTGCTTGCTGGTATAGGCTTCGATGGCATGGACCATGGCGTCGATGCCGGTCGCCGCGGTGACATGCGCGGGCAGGCCGAGCGTCAGCTCCGGATCAAGGATCGCCCAGTCCGGAAGCAGGCGGGGCGCAACGACGCCCTTTTTCTCAGTCGTCGGCGTGGTGACGATCGCGATCGGGGTCACCTCCGAGCCCGTTCCGGCCGTTGTCGGCACCAGCAGCAGCGGAAGGCGTTCGCCCTTGGCAAGACCGACGCCGTAGATATCTTCGAGGCGATCAGGCGTCTTGGCCAGATAGGCCACCAATTTCGCGGTATCGAGCGCGCTGCCGCCGCCGATCGAGGCAACCAGCTCGATGTCCTTGTCACGGCAAAGTGCGACCGCCCGCTCGATGATATGCGACGGCGGATCCGCCTCCACGTCCTCGAATATTGTCAGCTCGCAGCCGCCGGCAATCAGGCCAGCCTCGGCGTTCTTCGTCAGGCCGGCATTGCGTACACCCTTGTCGGTCACCAGCAGGACACGTTTTGCCGCGTATCCAGCGACCAACTCCGCCAGCTTTTTCGAGGCGCCTGCCTCGAACAGGATGTTGGGCGGCGCCTGGAAGGTAAACGCTTTCATCTGACATCACTCCTGATCTGATCGGACGTTACTGCCGCAAGCGCCGCGGCGAGCTGTTCGGTCACGGCGTCAATCGGCTGCAAACCGTCGACGATGTTGAGCAGTCCCTGAGACCGGTAGTATTGCGTGACCGGCGCGGTTTGCTCGCGATAAACGTCGAGCCGGGTCTTGAAGACCTCGGGATTATCGTCGCGGCGCACCGGCTCGCCTCGGCTTGCCGCCTCGTCGGCGCGCCCCTTGATGCGGTCGAGCAGCGCACCTTCGTCGACCTCGAGCTCGAGCACGGCATCGAGCTTGATGCCCCGGGTGGCGAGTTCCCGATCGAGCGCTTCGGCCTGGGCGACCGTGCGCGGGAAGCCGTCAAGGATAAAGCCGCTTGCCGCGTCGGAATGATCGATTCGGTTGGCGATCACGGACACCACGACATCGTCGGGCACGAGTTCACCGCGATCCATGATGTGCTTGACCCGCAATCCCGCAGCCGTGCCTTGCGCGACCGCTTCGCGCAGCATGTCGCCGGTCGACAATTGCGGGATCGCAAATCGAGTCACGATCCTCGTCGCCTGCGTGCCCTTGCCTGCGCCTGGCGGCCCCAACAGAACCAATCTCATATCGTTGCCCATATCTCGGTTTCAGCTCTTTGCTCGCGCGATGGCCTCGACGATCAGCCGGCGCGCTTCGGCACTGTCGCCCCATCCGATCACCTTCACCCACTTCCCAGGCTCCAGATCCTTGTAGTGCTCAAAGAAGTGCTGGATCTGCTCGATCGCGATCTGCGGCATGTCAGCGATCCCGTTGACGTGGGCATAGCGCATCGTCAGTTTCGGCATCGGCACGGCGATGATCTTCTCGTCGCCGCCGCCCTCGTCGTCCATCTTGAGCACGCCGATCGGCCGCACATTGATTACGGCGCCGGGAGCGATCGGCCGCGAATTGGCCACGAGGACGTCGATCGGATCGCCATCGTCTGAAAGCGTGTGCGGCACGAAGCCGTAATTTCCGGGATAGCGCATCGGCGTATACAGGAAGCGATCGACAAACAGCGCGCCGGCCGCCTTGTTCATTTCGTATTTGATCGGTTCACCGCCGATCGGAACCTCGATGATGACATTGACGTCTTCAGGAGGGTTGTCACCGATCGAAATCGCTTCAATATTCATGTCGACACCGGCTTTCGGCCGTGGCGATTCTTGATGAGATCGTCGACCACGGCGGGATCGGCCAGGGTCGAGGTATCGCCGAGCGCGCCGACTTCGTCCTCGGCGATCTTGCGCAAAATCCGACGCATGATCTTTCCAGAGCGGGTCTTGGGCAGGCCCGGCGCAAACTGAATGACGTCAGGTGCGGCGATCGGTCCGATCTCCTTGCGGACCCAGGCCACCAGCTCCTTGCGCAATTCCCCGGATGGCTCCGCATCGGACATCAACGTGACGTAGGCGTAGATGCCCTGCCCCTTGATGTCGTGCGGAAAGCCGACGACGGCGGCTTCGGAGACTTTCTGGTGGGCAACGAGCGCGCTTTCGACTTCGGCGGTCCCCATGCGATGACCGGAGACGTTGATGACGTCGTCGACGCGACCGGTGATCCAGTAGTACCCGTCGGCATCGCGGCGGCAGCCATCGCCGGTGAAATACTTGCCCGGATATGTCGCGAAATAGGTCTGCATGAAGCGTTCGTGATCACCATAGACCGTGCGCATCTGGCCCGGCCAGGAGTCCGCAATGACGAGATTGCCTTCGCACGCGCCGGTCAGCACGACGCCATTTGCGTCCACCACTTCCGGCATCACCCCGAAAAACGGCAGGGTTGCCGAACCGGGCTTCAAGGCCGTCGCGCCGGGAAGCGGCGAGATCAGGATGCCGCCGGTCTCGGTCTGCCACCAGGTGTCGACGATCGGACAACGTCCATCACCGACGACGCGGTGATACCATTCCCACGCTTCCGGATTGATCGGCTCGCCGACCGAGCCGAGCAACCGCAGCGATGCACGGCTGGTCTGTTTGACCGGCCCTTCGCCCGCCCCCATCAACGAACGGATCGCGGTCGGCGCGGTGTAGAAGATGTTGACCTTGTGTTTGTCGACGACCTGCCAAAAGCGCGATGTCGAGGGATAATTCGGTATCCCCTCGAACATCAGCGTGGTCGCGCCGTTGGCCAGCGGGCCGTAGACGATGTAGCTGTGGCCGGTGACCCAGCCGACATCGGCGGTGCACCAGTAGACATCGCCGTCGTGATAGTCGAACACATATTGGTGCGTCATCGACGCAAAAACGAGATAGCCACCCGTGCTGTGAACGACGCCCTTTGGAGCACCGGTTGAACCCGACGTGTAGAGAAGGAACAGCGGGTCCTCCGCATTCATTTCGACCGGCGCGCAATCGGTCGAAGCCTTTGCCACTTCGTCCGCGTACCAGACGTCGCGGCCGTCGACCCAGTCGATTGCACCGCCGGTGCGCTTGACCACGATCACCGTCTTGACGATGCCGGTCGCCTTCTTGACCGCGTCGTCGGCATTGACCTTCAGCGGTACCTTGCGGCCGCCGCGCAACCCCTCATCGGCGGTGATCACGACTTTGGACTGGCAGCCCTCGATGCGCCCGGCCAGCGCATCCGGCGAGAACCCGCCGAACACGATGGAATGGACCGCCCCGATCCGCGCGCAGGCGAGCATGGCATAGGCGGCTTCCGGAATCATGGGCAGGTAGATCGTGACGGTGTCGCCTTTCTTCACACCGTGACTTTTCAGGACATTGGCGAAACGACAGACCTGATCGTGCAACTCCGCGTAGGTGATGTGCCTGGATTCGGCGGGATCGTCGCCCTCCCAGATGATCGCGACCTGGCCGGCACGCCGGGCAAGATGCCGGTCGATGCAGTTCGTGGCGACATTCGTGGTGCCGTCCTCGAACCACTTGATCGAGACGTTGCCGGGCGCGAAGGACGTGTTCTTCACCTTCGTGAACGGCTTGATCCAGTCGATCCGCTTGCCGTGCTCCGCCCAGAAAGCATCCGGCGTCGATACCGACGAGGCATACATGCGGCTGTATTTCGCAGCGTCAGCATGAGCCCGCTGTGACCAGCCGGCCGGCACGTCATGGATCACTGTATCTGACTTTTCTGTGCCCACCCTGGAGCCTCCCCGACGCACCGCGATACGATTGTCTTGAGGATGATGCATCGTCCGCGCTCGGACCGCGTGCAGGCAACATCCAGTGATCAGGCGATTTGATCTCGGTTTGAGGCAACCGGCCTCACTTATTCAGGTCGACGGTCGACGGTGGGCTCATCGCACTTGCAAGCTCGCGAAACTGCGCGTTCATTTTTTCCATCTGCTCCTTGAGATGGCTTTGATAAACCGCACTCATTTCCTGCGGGTCCTTGGCATGCAACAGCCGTTGCGCAAGCTCGAAACCCGAAGCCACATTTTCCTCGGCGAACGCGACGGCTCTTTCGTTCATCTCCTTCGCAGCCGAATAGGTTGAGCGAACGCTGGAATCGGCCTTCTCTCTCAATTTCTGGGATTCGGTCATGTACTTCGACACGGCCTCTTTCGCCTTGTCGAGCGTGGTCTGCGCCATTTCCCGCATCTTCTCGGCCTGCTCGTTGATCTGCTCACTCATTGCACTCTCCATTGCCGGCGTTACGACCACGCCAATTTCAGCTCAGCTGCTCAATCGACCCTTGCCGACGGCTCACACGGCCGGCTCAACGACCTGTTTCAGCTTCTCGCGAAGTTCATCCACGAGCACGCGTGTATTTTCGCTGTAGTCGATCGGCACCACGACGAGGTGCACGCCGCCGCCCTTGAACGCGTTTTCGAGCGTCGGAATCAATGAATCCGTGCTTTCGACCCGCGAGCCTCTCGCGCCGTAGCTCTCGGCATATTTGACGAAATCCGGATTGCCGAACGTAAGGCCGAAGTCCGGGAAACTATCGACCGCCTGTTTCCAGCGGATCATGCCATAGGCCGAATCTTCCAGGATCAGCACGACGAGATTCAATTTGAGACGAACCGCGGTTTCCATCTCCTGCGAATTCATCATGAAGCCGCCGTCGCCGCAGACCGCGAGCACGCGACGTTCCGGATGCAACATCGCCGCCATCATGGCGGATGGCAGCCCGGCGCCCATTGTCGCGAGCGCGTTGTCCAGCAGCAGCGTGTTCGCCACATAGGTGCGGTAGTTGCGGGCGAACCAGATCTTGTACATCCCGTTATCCAGCGCGACGACGCCGTCTTCGGGAATGACCTTTCGCACATCGTGCACGATGCGTTGCGGTGTCGGCGGCCAGCGCTCCTCGGTGGCGCGATCGCCGATCCGGGCCAAGATGCCCTCGCGAAGGCTCAACAGCGCGCCGGCATGATGCAGTCGCCCCTCGAGACGGTCGGCCAGCAACTCCAGGCTCGGCCCGACATCGCCGACCACTTCGCATTGCGGAAAGTAGACCCGCTCCACGTTGGCCGGCGTGTAGCTGACGTGGATGACTTGAGGACCTTTCGGGCCCATGATGAATGGCGGCTTTTCGATCGTGTCGTGACCGATGGCAATAATCAGGTCGGCCCGGTCGACCGCTTCATGCACGTAATCGCGCTCGCTGAGCGCCGCCGTTCCCATGTAGAGATTGCTGCCGCCAGGTACCGTTCCTTTGCCCATTTGTGTGGTGAAGAACGGAATTTTCGTGCGGCGGACGAAGCCACCGATGCCAGCCGTGCTGCGCGGCCGGGACGCGGCGGCGCCGAGCATGATCAATGGCCGCTTGGCCTTGAGGATCATGTCGGCGGCGCGGTCCAGCGAGGCACGATGAGCGACCGGAATCTCGATCGGATGCGGCGCCACCATCGCGACGTCTTCGGCTTCCTCGCCCGCGATGTCCTCGGGCAGTTCCAGAAGAACCGGACCCGGACGCTCTTCCATGGCGATCCGGAAGGCATCGCGAACGATTGTCGGAATGCCGCTTGTGCTGACGATCTGGAGCGACAGCTTGGTCAACGGCTTGAAAGCGCTAACCACGTCGACGATCTGGAATTTGGCCTGCCGGCTGCTCATGATGCCCTTCTGACCCGTGAGCATGATCATGGGCATGGCGCCGAGCAGCGCGTAGGCGGCGCCAGTCGTCAGGTTCAATGCGCCAGGGCCAAGCGTGGTGATGCACACGCCGGGCTTGCCGGTCAGCCGTCCATAAGTCGCGGCCATGAAGGCCGCGCCCTGCTCGTGGCGTGTCAAGATCAGCTTGATCGACGAGTTGCGCAGGCTTTCCACGACATCGAGGTTCTCTTCACCGGGAACACCGAAAATCCGGTCGACGCCCTCGTTCTCGAGCGCGGCAACCAGTAGATCTGAACCCTTCGGCATTAGCGCGTCTCCTTTTCAATTCACTTCTCAGCAGACACCATCCCACGCATGGACGAGGCCCGTGGTGTTCGATCAGATCCGGCCATCGCCTTCGAGATAGCCTCGCGTCCTCGTGTCTGGCATCCAGAGCGAGGCAATGAAGGCAACGAAAGCCATCGCCGCGACGTACCAGAAGAATACCGTTTCGTATCCGGACGATTTCAGTGACAACGCAACATACTCGGCGGTTCCGCCGAACATCGCATTTGCAATAGCGTAAGGAAGCCCAACCCCAAGCGCGCGTACCTCGGGCGGAAACAGCTCGGCCTTCACGACGCCGCTAATCGACGTGTAGAAACATGCAATCATGAGGCCGACCATGATCAGGCCGAAAACGGCATAGACGCTGGTCGTGCTGGACAACATCATCAACAGCGGCACCGCGGCCAGCGTCGCGCATCCGCTGAACAGAAGCATGTTGTTGCGGCGACCAATCCGGTCCGAGAGCATCCCGAACGCCGGCTGCAGCAGCATGAAGGCGATCAGGGCAGCGGTCATGATCGAGCTGACCACCTTGGCATCCAGCTTCACGCTATTGACCAGGAACTTCTGCATGTAGGTCGTAAACGTATAGAAAAACAGCGATCCGCCGATCGTGAATGCGAGAACGATCAGCAGCGCGCGCTTGTGATGCCAGAGGCCGGCGAGAGAACCAGCCTCCTTGCGATGCATGGTCTCTGCCGACGCCGTTTCCTGCAACGAGCGGCGGAGATACAACGCCACAACGGCTGCGACGGCTCCGAACAGGAATGGAACCCGCCATCCCCATTCCTTCAACTCGTCGATCGACAAGGTCTGCTGCAGAACCACCACGACGAGGAGCGCGAGAAGTTGTCCGCCGATGAGCGTGACATACTGGAAGGACGAATAGAACCCGCGGTTGCCCTTGCCGGCAATCTCGCTCATATAAGTTGCCGCCGTTCCATATTCTCCGCCGACCGACAGGCCTTGCGCCATGCGCGCAAACAGCAGCAAAGCCGGCGCCGCCGCGCCGATTGTTTGGTACGTGGGCAGCATCCCGATCATCAGGGATCCGGCACACATCAGGAGCACCGACAGCACCATCGAATTCTTGCGGCCATGCGCGTCGGCGATCCAACCGAACAGCCAGCCACCGAGCGGCCGCATGAAGAACCCTACGGCGAAAATGCCCGCCGTCGCCAGCAACTGGCTGGTCTGGTCGCCCGACGGGAAGAACGCGGCCGCGAAATAGATCGAGGTAAATGCGTAAGCATAAAAGTCGTACCACTCGACCAGGTTTCCCGACGAGGCAGCCACGATCGCTTTGATACGCGAGAGCTTTTGCGCCGTGCTATCAACGGGGATTGCCGCGTGCGACGCAACAATAGCGGTCATTGCTTACCCTCCCAACCGACGGATGATGCTTCGCGTGAAGTCGCCAGTGGACGCCTTTCCGCCCAGATCGGGCGTGCGGACGCCGTCCTTGCGCAAGACCTGATCAATTGCCGCTCTAAGACGGATTGCGCGATCAGGCTGATCAATGTGCTCCAGCATCAGCCCGACTGCCAGCAGCAAAGCGAGCGGATTGGCGATTCCCTTACCAGCGATATCCGGCGCCGAGCCGTGCACGGCCTCGAAGATCGCCGCATCCGGTCCGATGTTGGCACCGGGCGCCATACCGAGGCCGCCGACCAGGCCGGCGAGCTGATCGGACAGGATGTCACCGAACAAATTGGTGGTGACGATGACGTCGAACTGCCAGGGATTCATGACGAGCTGCATGGCGGTCGCATCGACGATTCGATCGTCCATCTTGACCTTGCCTTCGTATTTCTTTGCAACCTCGTGACCGACCTCGAGAAAGATGCCGGTCAGCGCCTTCAGCACGTTGGCCTTGTGCACGACGGTCACCTTCTTGCGACCGTTCTTGAGCGCGTAGTCGAATGCGAATTCGATGATCTTGCGCGATCCTTCGCGGGTATTGACCCCGGTCGAAATGGCGACCGCGTGCGGATCGTCCCCGATCGGGATGTAGTGTTCGAAAGCGACATAGAGGCCGCCGAGGTTCTCTCGGACCAGCACGATATCGATTTCGTCGAATCGTCCTCCGGGAACCATGCTTCGAACCGGCCGCAGATTGGCGTAAAGGCCGAACTCCTCGCGCAGACGAACATTGATCGAGCGGAATCCTCCCCCCACCGGGGTCGTTAGCGGGCCCTTCAGGGCAAGCCGCGTGCGCCGGATGCTGTCCAGCGTCGCCTGCGGCAGCGGATCACGGCAATCCTCGATCGCGGCCAAGCCACCCTGCTGGATATCCCATTCGAATGGAGAGCCTAGCGCTTCGAGAATGTCGACGGCCGATTTCACGATCTCGGGGCCGATACCGTCGCCTGGAATGAGCGTGGCGGGCCGCTTCTGCAGTGATTTAGCTGTGGTCATCGCAAATCCCCATGAATGAAACGGCGTTCTCAGCCGGCGTCCTTCGAAACGTTGGCCCGGCGTTCAATGGACTGGCTCCTGCACGGCCACGGCGTCGCGTTGCGGATTTCGGCCGAGCGCCAGCACCATGATGCATCCCGCGCCGGACAGAGCGGCAAGCGGCAGCAGCCCCAGTGAGTAGCTGCCAGTGGCATCCTTGATCACGCCGAGCAGATAGCTCCCCAGGAATCCGCCGATATTTCCAATCGCGTTGACCTGCGCGATCGCGGCGGCGGCAACGCCAGCCGACATCCATTCCGTCGCAAGCGCCCAGAACGGCCCCTTGACGATGTAGGTGGCGGTGACGGAGACACACAGCAACAGGACCACCGGAAGCAGCGCACTGGTGAATGGAGCAAGCGAAAGGCTGACCGCCAAGAGCAGCAGCGGAATCGCGGTGTGCCAGGTTCGCTCGCGCGTGCGATCCGAATTCCGGCCCCAGAGCACCATCAGCACCGATGCAATTCCGAACGGGATGGAATTGACCAACCCGGTTTCCATGTTGCTCAGGCCGAACGACTTGATGATCTGGGGCTGCCACAGCGACAGAACCTGGCTCGAGCCGGACGCGCCGGCATAGATCAGCGACGCGGCGAGAACATATTTGTTGGACACGACCTGCCAAAGCGACAAATGCGCCGCGGCCTTTTTCGGCGAAGAAGTGTCGGCGGCCAATCTATTGGCCAGCCAGTTGCGCTGCGCATCGGTGAGCCATCGCGCATTGGCAGGACCGTTGGGCAGCACGAAGAACGAGGCGATGCCGAGAAGGACCGCAGGTACCGCCTCCAGCACGAACATCCACTGCCAGCCGTGATAGCCGAGATATCCCTCAAGCTGCAGCAACGAGGCGGAAATCGGCGAGCCGAGGAAACTCGAAATCGGAATGGCAACCATGAAGATCGCGACGATCCGGCCGCGGTATTCGGCGGGGAACCAGTAGGTCAAATAGAGAATGACGCCGGGAAAGAACCCTGCCTCGGCAGCCCCCAGCAACATTCGCACGAGATAAAACGAGTTGGGCCCCACCACCAGCGCCATGCATGCGGCGACGATGCCCCACGTAATCATGATCCGCGCGATCCAGAGCCGGGCTCCCACCTTCTCCATCGCCAGATTGCTCGGCACCTCGCAAAGGACATAGGTGATGTAGAACAACCCGCCACCAAGCCCGAACGCCGCCGACGAGAGGCCGATATCCTGGTTCATTTGCAGCGCGGCGAAACCGGCGTTGACGCGGTCGACGAACGCTATGAAGTAACAGACCATCAGGAAGGGAATGATGCGGAACGTCACCTTCCGCATCGTTTCCTTTTCAATGTGCGATGGCCGTGCAGCAGTTGAAGTCATGGCGTCCTCATGATCGGTGGCCGTCAGGCTGCCAGTTGGCGTAGGACGTATTGAAGAATTCCGCCGTTGCGGAAATACTCCAGCTCATCGAGCGTATCGATGCGGCAGGTCAGGGGAACGAGGATCTTGCTCGCGCCATCGGACTGGCGGATCTCGATCGCGAGCTTCTGGCGCGGCACCAGGCCGCTCTCGATTCCGCGCAGGGTCACGATCTCGTCGCCTTTCAGTCCGAGCGACCGCCAGGACGTACCCTCCTCGAACACCAGCGGCATCACGCCCATGCCGACGAGGTTGGACCGGTGAATGCGCTCAAAACTTTCGGCAATAACGGCGCGAATACCGAGAAGGTTGGTGCCCTTGGCCGCCCAATCGCGCGACGACCCCGTGCCGTATTCCTTGCCGGCGAAAACCACCAGCGGCACCTTGTCGGCCTGGTAACGCATGGCGGCGTCGTAAATCGACATCCGCTGGCCGCTCGGCTGATGAATGGCATAGCCGCCCTCGACCACCTTGCCGGCTTCGTCCCTCACCATCTGGTTCTTGATGCGGATGTTGGCGAACGTGCCCCGCATCATCACTTCATGATTGCCGCGGCGGGTGCCGTACTGATTGAAGTCGACGACGCGGATCTGGTGATCGCGCAGATAGCGCCCGGCAGGGCTGCTCTCCTTGATCGAACCCGCGGGCGAGATGTGATCGGTGGTGATCGAATCGAGGAACATGCCAAGAATATGCGCATTGATGATGTTGGTCGGCGGCGTCGCCTCCCTGGTCATCCCGACGAAGTATGGTGGGTTCTGGACATAGGTCGAAACCTGGTCCCACTCGTAGGTTTGCCCCTTGGTGACGCCGATATTCTTCCAGTTAGTATCGCCGCTGAAGACGTCCGAATAGCGCGTCTTGAACATCTCGCTGCCGATCGTACGATCGATGCAATCCTGCACATCCTTGCTCGATGGCCAAATATCCCGCAGATACACCGGCTTTCCGTCGCTGCCCAAGCCGAGCGGCTCCTTCACCAGATCCAATGCCATCGATCCGGCGAGCGCATAGGCGACGACCAGCGGCGGCGACGCCAGATAGTTCGCCCGCACGTCCGGATTGACCCGCCCCTCGAAGTTGCGATTGCCGGAGAGAACCGCGACCGCCACGAGGTCATTGCCCGAGATGGTGTCGGAGATTGCTTGCTGGAGCGGGCCGGAATTTCCGATGCAGGTCGTGCAGCCGAAACCGACCAGATTAAAGCCGAGCCTATCGAGATCGGTTTGAAGACCCGATTTCCTGAAGTACTCCTCGACGATCTGCGACCCCGGCGCAAGCGAGGTCTTGACCCATGGCCTTGTCCTCAGCCCTTTGGCGACGGCGTTGCGCGCCAGCAGTCCTGCCGCCAGCATGACGCTGGGATTCGACGTGTTCGTGCACGACGTGATGGCGGCGATCACCACGTCGCCGTGACCGAGATCGAAGTTTTCGCCTTCAACGCGATGCCGCGTGCCGGTCTGCGCGATTTGCCGGAACTCCTGATCCATGGCGCCGAGGAAGGCACTTTTCGCGGTGTCGAGCGTCACGCGATCCTGTGGCCGTTTTGGTCCGGCGATCGACGGCACGACATCGGTCATGTCGAGTTGCAGGGAATCCGTGAACACCGGGTCCGGGGTATCGGCGGAGCGCCACATGCCCTGGGCTTCGGCATAGGCCTTGACCAGCGCGACGCGGTCGGGATCGCGGCCGGTGGTGGTTAGATAATCGATTGTCCGCTGATCGATCGGAAAGAAGCCGCAGGTCGCGCCATATTCCGGCGCCATGTTCGCAATGGTCGCACGGTCCGCCACCGTCATGTCGTCGAGCCCCGGGCCATAGAACTCGACAAACTTGCCAACGACGCCGCGCTTGCGCAGCATCTGAGTCACGGTCAGCACGAGATCGGTCGCCGTGACGCCCTCCTTGAGCCGGCCGGTAAGCTTGAAACCGACGACTTGCGGCAGCAACATCGAAATTTGCTGACCGAGCATGACAGCCTCAGCCTCGATACCGCCGACCCCCCATCCGAGTACGGCCAGGCCGTTGACCATTGTGGTGTGCGAATCCGTGCCGACCAGCGTATCCGGGTAGGCCAGTTCATTGCCGCCGTCTTCGGCCGGGCCGGTCCAGATCGTCTGAGCCAGGAATTCCAGATTGACCTGGTGGCAGATACCGGTCCCCGGAGGGACCACCCGGAAATTCGAGAATGCGCCCTGCCCCCATTTCAGAAAGCGATATCGCTCGCCGTTGCGCTGGTATTCGAGCTCGACGTTCCTGGCCAGCGCCTGACCATTGCCGAAAGCGTCGACGATGACGGAGTGATCGATGACGAGATCCACGGGCACTAGCGGATTGATTTTTTGTGGATCTCCGCCGAGCGATTTCATGGCGTCGCGCATCGCGGCGAGATCGACGACGGCTGGAACGCCGGTGAAATCCTGCATCAGCACCCGGGCCGGCCTGAAAGCGATTTCCTTCTCGGCCGAGCCCTTGTCCTGGCTCCACAGCGCGGCGTGCTCGATGTCAGCCTTGCTCGTGCTGCGGCCGTCTTCGTTGCGCAGCATGTTCTCGATGATGACTTTCAGGGAAAATGGCAGCTGTGAGACGCTGGGAAGGCCGTTCTTTTCCGCGGCGGCAAGCGAATAATAGGCGTAGGTCTTTGTACCGACGACAAGTGTCTGGCGTGCGCCGAAGCTGTTGAGATACTGCTTCATTTTCAAGTCCCCCTTCGCTGGAATCGTCCGTCTCCCGCAGATCTGAAGCCGGTCTATTTCTCCGATGCAGCGAAGGGATCGAGACCCGCTTTTTTTAGGGCCGGAGCAGCTGAAGCTGAAGCGAGGAAGGCAATGAGAGCCCGTCCGGCTTCCGGCTGACTGGCACTGGATGCTATGCCTGCAGAAAAGATCGTGATTTTCTGGACGTCTGGCGGGAGCGGCCCGACGAGGTCGGCTCCAGCGATCGGCAGAAGTTCGCTGATCTGTTGAAAGCCGAGTTCGGCGTCACCGCGTGCAACAACACTCGCGACCGGCTCCGCCGGAATCATTTTGGCCTTCTCCTTCATCTCGGCGGCAATCCCGAGACGCTTGAACAGCTCAGTGCCGACATAGACGCCGCTGGCGCTATCGGAGTACGCAACCGACTTCGCGTTCAACAGTGCCTGTTTCAATGCGTCGGGCGTCCCGATGTCAGGCTTTGACGCCCCAGCGCGTACCGCGATCCCGATCGGCGAGCGTACCAGGTCGACGCGGCTGGTTCTGACCGCCTTGCCGTGCTCGATCATCTCGCCAAGCGCGTCGCCGACCATGATGAGCACGTCCGCTGCCTCCCCGCGTGCCAGTCGCACGGGGATGGCGTTCTCCGTCGTTCCCATCGAGGGGCCGTAAGCCGTGACGACCGTGTGTCCCGTCGCGCGTTCGAATTGCGGGACGAGTTCCTTGTAAGGTGTCGCCAAGCCTCCCGAGATCATGACCCTGACCTCGGACGCCCCGGCGATTCCTGCCGCAGCCGTCAAAACAATCAGCAAGCTCAGCGCAGTCAGCCTGCGCATGACGATCGTCACGCTCATCGGCAAATTCCTTCGATGCAATTATTCGGGGACTTTGCTTGTTCGATGACGGTCGACGTCATCGAGCACTTGGTGGTCACGTCCCTATCGCCGTCTCAACCGAACCAGCGCCGGACAGCGCGCGTCGTTGTTGCGGCCTGTAAACGAGGTACGTTCCGGCCAGACCGCAGAGCGCTGCCGCGCTCATCCAATATCCCGGCGACGCATTGTCACCAGTGGTAGCGATCAGCCAGGTGCAGATCGCTGCCGTAAACCCGCCGAACGTCGTTGCCAGACTATATGCGAGGGAGAATCCCGACGTTCGTACACCCACCGGCATGACTTCGGTCAATGCGACGATCATCGCACCGTTGTAGCTGGCGTAGATGAAAGACAACCAAAGTAGGACCGTCAGCATCTTCGGGAACGTCGGGCCTGCGGCCAACCAGGAAAGTGCGGGATATGCAGTCAGAAATGCCAAAGTCGAAAAGGCGATGAGGATCGGCCGACGACCAATCCGATCGGACAACGAGCCCATGATGGGAAGCCAGATGAAATTCGATATTCCCACGCAAATCGTCACGATCAGGCCATCGGCCGCGGTCAGCTTGAGGACCGATTTGCCGAATGTCGGCGTGTAGACGGTAATGAGGTAGAACGACACCGTGGTCATGATCACCATCATCATCCCGGCAAGAACAATGCTCCAGTTTGCGAGGATGGAGCGATAGATCTCGCGGGGTGTCGGATGATGCTTCCGCGCCAGGAATTCATCGGTTTCCTGCAGCGAGCGTCGAATGAAAAACACGAAAGGAACGATCAGGCAGCCGATGAAGAACGGAATGCGCCAGCCCCAATCGTCAAGTTGCGCCGGTGCAAGCCATGCATTGAGAGCAAAACCCAGCGAGGCCGAGACGATGATCGCGACCTGTTGACTTGCCGATTGCCAGCTGGCGTAAAAGCCCTTCTTTCCCGGTGTGGCCATTTCCGAGAGATAGACGGAAACACCACCAAGCTCGACGCCAGCCGAGAAGCCTTGCAGCAGGCGTCCAACCAACACGAGGATCGGGGCCAATATGCCAATGGTTGCGTAACTTGGCACGAACGCGATGAGCACCGTGCCGGCAGCCATGATCGATAATGTAACGATCAGGCCTTGGCGTCGGCCGATCCGATCCACGTAGGCGCCGAGGATGATGGCGCCGAGCGGACGCATCAGAAAGCCTGCGCCAAACGCGACAAAGGTCAGCAGCAATGACGCGTATTCATTTTCGAGCGGGAAGAATGCTTTGGCGATGTACGACGCGTAGACGCCCGACAGAAAGAAATCGAACATCTCAAGAAAGTTGCCACTGGTGACGCGGAGCACCATGCCAAGCTTCGACTGTCCGGTGGTAGCCGTCATGCCGTCCTCCCTTTTTATCGTTTGTGATTCTTTGTCTTGTTCACCCGTCAGGCGGGTGTTGCAAACTTGATCGCGGCCGGATTGACCGATACGCGAGGCGCTATCGTTCAAGCTAGGCTGCCTCACCGTATATCATCTGCCTGTCATCAACCTGTCGCTGATGCACCCTGCAGGAAAATCTGGTCGAGGCCGGCGCGAACACGGCGCGCCTGACGAGACCGGCAGATACGGGGGCTTCTCTCGATGTTGTTCCGTTTGAAATCCAGATCCGTGGATTTCTATCGGTCCTGCAATGCGCGGCGCCACTCTTTGAGAAAGCTCGCTCGTTTCGATTGATCGAGATAGGTGAGCAATTCTGCACCAATATGGATCGGCTTGACCACGCCGCTGCGATCCGCAGGTATCACGCCTTGTGCACCGAGACCGAGACGCACAGGACCGACCGATCGGGCCAGGAGAAATTTCTGGCCGCGCTCCGAAAGCAAGTAGTCAAGAAACAGTTTCGCGGATTCCGGGTGCGGCGCGGTGACCGGTATGAAGGCTATGCGCGACATCAAGGTGATGTAGTCGGCAGGAAACACGATTCCAATAGAGGCATCTTCCTTGGCCCGTTCGATCGCGTAAGACCCTATCATATTGTAGGCGATCAGATGTTCGCCGGATGAAATTCGATCAAGCACCGTTCCGGTGGTCGAGTAGAGCTTGATACCGGCGCCGCCAAAGGCACGGACCATATCCCACGTCGTCCTCGTGATTCCGGCATCGCGCGTGATGAACAGGAATCCGGTCCCGCTCTGCTCCGGGTCATAGGTTGCGATCTTGCCCCGATAGGTATCGCGCCTCCGGCTCAGAAGGCTCTTCAGATCTGCGCGGGTTCGAGGAACATCGGACTCCGCAACGAGGTTCTTGTTATAAACAATGACAATCGGCTCCGCCGTGATGGCATAGGCTTCGTCTTTCCAGATTGCCCAATCCGGGATATGCGCAATTTCCTTCGACACATAGGGTTGGGCATAGCCGTCATTGACGAGCTTGATCTGCAGATCCATCGCGGAGCTCCAGACAATGTCTCCGGGGGCTGCGCTCGAGGTCGAGGGATCCACGACTTGATTGTAGATGTCGTTGGAATTGATCTTTGTATGGACGATCTCGATGTCCGGATGACTTGCCCGGAAATCGGCAAGCAAGTCGGCGACGTCCGCGTCCTGGGTAGTCGATACGATGTTGAGTTGCTCTCGAGCTCCGGCGGTAGCGGATGCTTGCCCCTTGAGAGGGCCGAGCTGCGCCTGCTCCGACATGGCAGGCCACGCCAGCAAGATTCCAACGCACAAGGCCAAGGCTCTCGTAGCCGCCATCGTGACGTTTCCTATCGGCTTGCGAACTTCAGTTTGGTTCGGGACTGCGGCCACTTCTACAGCAGCGCACAATCCAGCCTCAACTTGAGCTTTCACGGTCACGCTTGGCAAGAGGAAAGCTCACGGAAACCCGCAGACCCCGGCCTTCCGGGCCAGGTGCAAGCACGATTTGAGCTCCGAGGCGGTCCGACAGCGCTTTCACGATGGCCAGTCCAAGGCCGCTGCCCTCAGGTCCGTTCGCCGTCGGAATCCGATAGAAACGCTCGAAGACACGGGCCAGATGGGCTTCCGGAATTCCCGGACCGGTATCCTCGACTTCAATTCGCGCGGTCGTGGCGTCAACAACCGCGCGAACTAGGACCAACCCGCCGGGTCGGTTGTAGCGGATGGCATTGTCGATCAGGTTTGCCAGCAATTCGCCAATCAGCACGGTATTGCCGGCGATGACCGCGGGACCGTCAAATCGATCGAACTGGACGTCGATGTCGCGCGCGAAAGCCTGTGGGGCACGCTCCGACAGGACATTGAAGGCGACCTCATTCAGGTCAACGTTCTCCGCGGCCGGTTGCGCAATGTTCTGCTCGTCGGCCCGAGCCAGTGTGACGAGTTGTCCGAGCAGCCGTTCAAGGCGGTTGATGGCGTTATCGACCTCGTCGAGGGCAGATTTGCCCGCCGGCGTCTCCGACCCCAGGCGTCGCACCAGATCGAGATGCGTCCGCAATATCGCCAATGGCGTTCGCATCTGATGCGAGGCATCGGCGGTGAATCGGCGTACCAGTCCAATGGCCAGATCCAGCCGCTGTAGCAGGGAATTTACCGCGAGCGCCGGTGCTAAAGCTTCCTGCGGCACCCGGGAAAGGTCGAGCGGATTGAGATTTGGACCGCCCTGAATACCGCGCGCGTCGATTTCTTGCTTGAGTTCGCCAAGCGGCCTCAGGCCTCGATCGACCGCGTACCAGCCGAGGCAAGCGATGAGGCCAATCAACCCGGCCTCGAGCATCACCAATCCAATCAGCATTTCACGTTCGACGACGCGGCGCGCCTGCACCGTTTCGGCAACTGCGACGACGACCAACCCTGGCCGGCCGTAGACCTGCCGCGCCTGCGCACCGATACGAACCGCTTTGCCGCGATACGCGCCATCGCCATGACCGGTTTCGCCGGCCTTCAATCGATCGAACCCGGCGAGCGGAAGATCCTTGTAACCGGTGATCAATTCGCCAAGATAAGTCACGCTGTAATAGATGCTGTCGTGCGACTGGCTTTCCAGCATGCCGAGCGCAACCTGCGGCAAGTCGACGGTCAGTTCGCCATCTTCCACGCCGACGCGTTCGGCGATGGCGAGAACCGACCCATCGAGCAACCGGTCATGAACTGTCTGCACAACGCGCTGGATCAGCAGCATACCGCCGAGTCCAAGCACCATCGCCAGTACGATGGCGGGCGCCACCAGATTGGTGAGGAGCGTTCGCCTCAACGACGGCCGCCAGGTGCCGATCACTATACCTCCAGCAGATAGCCCAGCCCGCGGACGGTTCGGATCCGCGGCCCGGCGGGACCGAGTTTCTGGCGAACGCGACCAACATAGAGTTCCGCCGCGTTCGGCGCTACCGCCTCGTCGAAGCCAAACACCTCCGCGATCAGGCGCTCCTTCGACACGACTTTTCCGGCGCGGGTCATCAGCACCTCCAGCACGGCAAACTCGCGCCGTCGCAATTCAAGCGGCCGGCCGCTCAATGTAATCGTGCCCGCGGCGCGGTCGAACGCGAGCGGGCCACAGATCAAGGTTGGATTGGGAAGCCCCTGTCCCCTCCTCACGAGCGCACGAACGCGGGCATCAAATTCGGCGATATCAAATGGCTTGGAGAGATAATCGTCGGCGCCGAGATCGAGCCCGCTGACCTTGTCGCCGGTCGCGTAACGGGCAGTCAGAATCATGACCGGAACGGTTGCCCCGGCTTGCCGTATCCTGTGCAGGACGCCGAAACCCGACACGTTCGGCAAGTTGATGTCCAGGATGATGAGGCTGTAGGGTTCCAGCAAAGCGGTCTGCGCCGCCGAAGCGCCATCGGACTCTATATCGACCGCGAACCCGGACAGCTTGAGCCGCTCGGCAAGGCCCCGCGCCATGGCGGCATCGTCCTCGACAATCAGAATCCTCACTGAACAAACCCTTGCGTTCGCACCACCCGTGCGAGGGAGACGTCAACGTGAGGCTAGAAGGACAGTATCGAAAGATCAAATCGGAGCTTCCTCGCGGATCCTAGCGGACTGGATCGACGAGAGCAGTCCCTCCCCTCCCCCGACGGTTCGACTTCGCCGGGCCAGTCCCTATATCGTGTGTAACAGGTAATGATACAGCGAGCAGCTTTGATGGCCAGGAGACGCGCGACGGAAAGGGAAACCGACGATCTCCCCCGCTATTTCGTCTGGGTGCGCGGTCTCGAGGGCCCCGAACCGCAGAAATGGATGGCGATGGATTTCGGCGTCGGTGACTGGAAACGGCCGCTCGTGCTCGCCTATCTGGAGCTGCCGGAGGGCGAGCGACACTTGCCGCTGTCGGCGCTGGCCCGGAGATATCCGCCGCCGCGGGGAGAGGCTTCGTAGAGGGAGCATCCTGGACGGACGCGAGGATCTCACCAGCCCCTCAACTCGGGGCGAGCAACGTTGCATCACTGGCAGTACTGCTTTCCGCCATAGGTATAACATTTGCCGCCCTCGCTGCTGGCCGGAGCAGACGGCGCGCGCGAGCTCGGTTCGTGGCGGGACACAGCCTTTGGCTTCTGCGGCGGCGGATCGGGACGCCGCTGGCACACGCCCTGGGCGTCCAGCACGAATTTGTTGTCACAGACGATCTGGACGCAGCGGTCGCCAACCGCCTTTTGCCCCCTCGCACAAACCAGCGGACAGATGCGATCGGGCCGGGCGCGCACCGCATCGAGCGCATCGAGGCTTGCGATCTTCACGTCGAATTTGGTGCCGGCATATCTGTTGAAGCTGTCGAGCGCCTTTTGCGACGGTGCAGTCCAGACGCCATCGGCCGCAACGGGATCGCAACCGACGCGCTTCAGATGCGCCTGGAGCAAGCGGGCGATGTCTGCAGGATCCATCGCCGGCGCAGTGGTCGGCGCCACGGCGAGAGCAGCAGGCGGCGCGGCGGGCGGGGTCAGAGCCGCAAGTGTGGCCTGTCGCTCCCGCTCGCGCTGTTCCTGTTCGCGCCTTGCGGCCTCGATCTGTTGCTGCGCTTCCAGCGCGGCCTGCTTCTTCGCCTGCTCGACCTGAAGGGCCGCGTCCTCGGCCTGCCGGCGCGCCTCCGCAACCTGCTGCCGGGCATCGTCGAGCTCGCGCCTGGCCTGGTCGGCGAGGCGTTGGCGCTCCTTCTCCAGATCGCGCCGGGCCTGCTCGGAGATCTGCTGCGTGGCCCGTTCGGTCTCGCGCGCCGCCTGCTCCTCGATCTGTTTCCTGAAATCGTCGCTCTTCTGCCGGACCTGCTGCTCGGCCTGCCGCTGTACGGCATCGGCGTTCTCACTTATTTTTTCTGCGGCCTCGAGCTTGTCGAGCGCCGCATGCGCAAAGCTGGCATAGATACCGCTGGCATGAACGGCGAGAAAGGATAGCCAAGCCTGCTTGGTGCCGGCCTGAGCTGCAAGCTCATAATCCCGCCGGGCTTCCGCGTTCGGATCGACCGGCGGCGCAACCTGCGGCACCAGCGCCACGGTGTCGCCACCGAGCGATCCGTAGACGAACGGCTCCTGCCGCCGTCC